>NZ_MUNH01000272.1:0-9216 GCF_002154615.1 Streptomyces recifensis | reverse complement strand
TGGCCCGCGCGGTCGCCGCCGACCGCGACCGGTGGGCACACCTGGTCCGCTACGACGCCACCACCCGCTGGTACCACCGGCTGCGCACCGGCCCCGGCTACGAGGTGTGGCTGCTGTCCTGGGTGCCGGGCCAGGGCAGCGGACCGCACGACCACGGCCGCTCCTCCGGCATCCTCACCGTGCTGGAGGGCACCCTGACCGAGCGCACCGACCGGGGCACCCGCACCCTCACCGCCGGCGCCCAGCGGGTCTTCGCGCCCGGCTACGTGCACGACGTGGTCAACGACGCGCTGGAGCCCGCGGTCAGCCTGCACATCTACTACCCGGGGCTCACCGAGATGCCCATGCACACGGCCCAGCACTGCGAGGCCCGTACGGAGCCGAGCCCGGCCGCGGTGTGATCACCGGCCGCACGCGCTGTCGGCGGCTGCTGACACACTGATCCCATGCGCATTGTGGTTCTGGCAGGCGGCATCGGCGGTGCCCGGTTCCTGCGCGGTCTGAAGCAGGCCGCCCCGGACGCGGACATCACGGTCATCGGCAATACCGGCGACGACATCCATCTCTTCGGGCTGAAGGTCTGTCCCGACCTCGACACCGTGATGTACACGCTCGGCGGCGGCATCAACGAGGAGCAGGGCTGGGGGCGGGCGGACGAGACCTTCCACCTCAAGGAGGAGCTCGCGGCCTACGGCGCCGGACCGGGCTGGTTCGGGCTCGGCGACCGGGACTTCGCCACTCACATCGTGCGGACCCAGATGCTGGGCGCCGGGTATCCGCTGAGCGCGGTCACCGAGGCGCTCTGCGACCGCTGGAAGCCGGGCGTGAAGCTGATCCCGATGACCGACGACCGGGTGGAGACCCACGTCGCCGTCGACCTGGACGGCGAGCGCAAGGCGGTCCACTTCCAGGAGTACTGGGTGCGGCTGCGCGCCTCGGTGCCCGCCGAGGCGGTCGTACCGGTCGGCGCCGAGCAGGCCAAGCCCGCGCCCGGTGTGCTGGAGGCCATCGCGGAGGCCGACGTCATCCTCTTCCCGCCGTCCAACCCGGTGGTGTCCGTGGGCACCATCCTCGCGGTGCCCGGCATCCGGGAGGCCATCGCGGAGGCGGGCGTCCCGGTGGTCGGGCTCTCCCCCATCGTCGGTGACGCGCCGGTGCGGGGGATGGCCGACAAGGTGCTCGCCGCCGTCGGCGTGGAGTCCACCGCCGCCGCGGTCGCCGCGCACTACGGTTCCGGGCTGCTGGACGGCTGGCTGGTCGACACCGTGGACGCCGGTTCCGTCGGGACGGTGGAGGCGGCCGGCATCCGCTGCCGTGCCGTCCCGCTGATGATGAGCGACCTGGACGCGACCGCCGCGATGGCGCGCGAGGCGCTGGAGCTGGCCGAGGAGGTGCGGACCGCGTGAGCGAGTACCGGGTCTGGGCGCCCTCCGGTCTGCCCGAGGTGGCGCCGGGCGCCGACCTGGCCAAGCTGATCGCCGCGGCGGAGCCGGGTCTTGCCGACGGGGACGTGCTGCTCGTCACCTCCAAGATCGTCTCCAAGGCCGAGGGACGCATCGTGCGGGCCGCCGACCGGGAGGCCGCGATCGACGCCGAGACCGTGCGCGTGGTGGCCCGGCGCGGGCCCCTGCGCATCGTGGAGAACCGGCAGGGCCTGGTCATGGCCGCCGCCGGCGTCGACGCGTCGAACACCGCCGAGGGCACCGTACTGCTGCTGCCCGAGGACCCGGACGCCTCCGCGCGGGCGATCCGCGAGGGCCTGCGGGAGGCGCTGGGTGTCACCGTGGGCGTGATCGTCACCGACACCTTCGGCCGCCCCTGGCGCGCCGGGCTCACCGACGTGGCGATCGGCGCGGCCGGGGTGCGGGTCCTGGCCGACCTGCGCGGTGGCACCGACGCGCACGGCAACCCGCTCTCCGCGACCGTCGTCGCCACCGCCGACGAACTCGCCTCGGCCGGGGACCTGGTCAAGGGCAAGGCCTCCGGCCTGCCGGTGGCGGTCGTACGCGGCCTGCCCCACGTGGTCACCGGCGCCACCGACCAGGGCGAGGGCGCGCGGGCGATGGTGCGCTCCGCGCGGGACGACATGTTCCGGCTCGGCACCTCCGAGGCGGTACGGGAGGCCCTGAGCCTGCGCCGTACCGTACGGGCCTTCACCGACGAGCCGGTCGACCCCGGCTCGGTGCGCCGGGCGGTGGCCGCCGCCGTGACCGCGCCCGCCCCCCACCACACCACGCCGTGGCGGTTCGTGCTGCTGGGGTCCGCCGAGTCCCGGCTCGCGCTGCTGGACGCGATGCGGGACGCCTGGATCGCCGACCTGCGCCGGGACGGTAAGAGCGAGGAGTCCATCGCCAAGCGGGTCCGGCGCGGTGACGTCCTGCGCAACGCCCCGTACCTGGCCGTGCCCTGCCTCGTCATGGACGGCTCGCACACATACGGCGACGCGCGGCGGGACGCGGCCGAGCGGGAGATGTTCGTGGTCGCCACGGGCGCGGGCGTGCAGAACTTCCTGGTCGCGCTGGCCGGGGAGCGGCTGGGCTCGGCCTGGGTGTCCTCCACGATGTTCTGCCGTGACGTGGTCCGCCAGGTGCTGGACCTGCCCGCCGGCTGGGACCCGATGGGCGCGGTGGCGATCGGTCACCCGGCCCAGGAGCCCCCGGCCCGGCCGGCACGGGAGGCGGCGGCCTTCATCGAGGTGCGCTGAGGCGGGTTCCGCCGAGGAGGCCCTAGGGGGTGTCTCGTCGGTCTTCGTGGATCAGCCCGCGGCGTCCGGTGCGGTGCCTCGGCGTGCGGTCGGGTCGTCCGCGTACTGGACGTACTTGGGCGATTCGGCCGTGCGGCGAGGTGCCGTGCCAGGGGTCGCGGGCCCGCGCAGATCGGCGAGACATCCCCTAGGCGCCCGCCACCGGATACCGGTGCACCGGTGGCAGCCCCGTCAGCAGGCCCGGCCACACCGTGTCGATGACATGGGCGCTCGGCGTGAACAGCGGCCGGGGCAGCACCGCGGGGTCGTGCCACTCCCAGCGGTCGATCAACTCCGGCTCCCGCACGCTCGGTTCCCCCTTGAACGCGCTCACCCGCACCGCGGCCGTCACACGCGGGACGCCGTGCACGGAGTCCATCAGCAGCGCCAGCAGCCGCGCGTCCTCCGCATCGGCCCGCAGCCCCGTCTCCTCGGCCAACTCCCGTACGGCGGCCTCCGCGAAGCCCTCCCCGGCGTCGTTCTTGCCGCCCGGCAGCTCCCACACCCCGCGCTTCTTCGACCAGCCGAGCAGGACCCGGCCCGCCGCGTCGGTCACGGCGACCCCGGCACCGGTGAGCGCGTGCGGCGAGGGCCGTCCCTTGTCCGCGTAGGCGATGTCCTCCACCACGTCCCCTTCCGATGGGGCGGAAGCGCCCGTCACTCCTGCTTCCGCCATGCCTGGACCCCCAGTCTGCCCGTCGTCCCGAGGTCCAGTTCCGGCGTCACCGTCACCGGCGCGGCGCCCGCCCTGGCGCGGACCCGGAGGTAGGGGGCGTTCACGGCGCCGCCGACCGCCTCCACCGTGTTGCGCCAGACGATGCCGGACAGGGCGCGCTCGCCGGGTCGCAGGGTCAGCGGGCGGGCCACGTCGGGCGGGCCGCCGAGCTGGGCGACCTCGGCCGAGGGCAGTATCCGCACCCCCTCGACGCGCTCGTGCTCGGCGTCGAGGATCTCCAACTCAGGCCGCCCGTCGACCGCGTACGGCTCCCTGCCGCAGTTCTCCAGGTGCAGGCCCACCACGCGCAACCCCATCGCCGCGTCCCCCTCGTCGGCGTACACCCGCACCCCGGACGCGGGGCACGGACCGCCGGGAGCGGGGGCCTCGGAGCTCGGGATGCTGCGCACGGACATGAGCGACACGCTGGTGCCGCCCGCGGTGTCCCCGTGGCTCCGGCTCATCGCCACCCGGCCGCGCACGGTCCTGCCCGGTCCGACCGGGCCCACGACCCGGCTCGCCCCGGTGTACCCCCGGGCGTCGAAGACGACCGTGTACGTCATGTCGTGCGCGGCCGGGTTGGTCACCTCGAACTCCGCAGTCAGGGAACTCGCCCGGCAGACGCCCTCCTCGTCGATCGCACCGGCGTACTGCCGGGTGATCCGCACCCCGTCCCGGGCGGTGCCCGTGCCGGACGGCACCGGGGTGGGCGTGCCCGGCGGGCGCGGGGCGTCGGCGGTGGCCGTGGGACGGGCGCCAGGGACCTCGCCGTAGGGCGGGGCCTTGGACGGACACAGGGCCTCCGCGCGCACCCCGCCCGCACCCGCGCCGGGCTCGGCGGTGCCGCACCCGGCGAGGGCCAGAAGGGCGAGCACTCCCACACCTGCGAATGATCTGCGCATCCGGTGAGTCGATCAGGAGCGGCCCCCACCGGCTGTGGTGGAAGCCACTCCTCCGGTCACAGGGCTGTCACAGCGCCCCGTCCCGCTTCCCGAAGGCCCGCAGAATCCGGTCCGCCGCCATAGTCGCTGTCAACGACCCCTGCCTGACCTCCTGTTCGAGGTCCGGTGCGAGTCTCCTGACCTCGGGGTCGGCGTGCAGCCGGCCGAGCAGCTCGTCGCGCACCATCGCCCAGGTCCACCGCACCTGCTGGTCGCGTCTCTTGGCGGTCAGCCGGCCCGTGGAGTCCAGCAGGGTGCGGTGCTGCTCCAGCCGTTCCCACACCGTGTCCAGACCGCTCGTCTCACGGGCACTGCAGTGCAGCACCGGCGGGGTCCAGAACGCGTCCTTGCCGTGCATGAGCCGCAGCGCGCCCGCGAGTTCACGGGCCGCGGCCCGCGCGTCCTTCTCGTGCGGGCCGTCCGCCTTGTTGACGGCGATCACGTCGGCCAGCTCCAGCACGCCCTTCTTGATGCCCTGGAGCTGGTCGCCGGTGCGGGCCAGGGTGAGCAGCAGGAAGGAGTCCACCATGTCGGCGACCGCGGTCTCCGACTGCCCGACGCCGACCGTCTCCACCAGGATCACGTCGTACCCGGCCGCCTCCATCACCACCATGGACTCGCGGGTCGCCTTCGCCACCCCGCCCAGCGTGCCCGCGCTGGGGGAGGGGCGGACGAACGCGTGCGGGTCCACCGCGAGGCGCTCCATCCGGGTCTTGTCGCCCAGGATGGAGCCGCCGGTACGCGTGGAGGACGGGTCCACGGCGAGCACGGCCACCCGGTGACCCCGCTCGGTCAGCATGGTGCCGAACGCGTCGATGAACGTCGACTTCCCGACGCCCGGCACCCCGCTCACCCCGATCCGCCGCGCCCGCCCGCTGTGCGGCAGCAGCTCGGTCAGCAACTCCTGCGCCAGCGCGCGGTGCTGGGGGCGGGTGGACTCGACCAGGGTGATCGCGCGGGCCACCAGGGCGCGCTTACCCTCCAGCACGCCCTTCACATAGGTGTCGAGATCGATCGCGGCCATGCCGGGCTCAGAGATCGTGGCCGAGGTCGGCGGCGAGCCGCCGCACCAGGTCGTGCGCCGCGTCCGGGATGACCGTGCCGGGCGGGAACACCGCCGTGGCGCCCATCTCCAGCAGCGTCGGCACGTCCTGCGGCGGGATCACCCCGCCCACCACGACCATGATGTCCTCGCGCCCCTCCTCGGCCAGCTGCTCGCGCAGCGCCGGGACCAGCGTGAGGTGCCCGGCGGCCAGCGAGGACACCCCGACCACGTGCACGTCCGCCTCCACCGCCTGCCGGGCGACCTCCTCCGGCGTCTGGAACAGCGGGCCGACGTCGACGTCGAAGCCCAGGTCGGCGAAGGCGGTGGCGATCACCTTCTGGCCCCGGTCGTGCCCGTCCTGGCCCATCTTGGCGACCAGGATGCGCGGCCGGCGCCCCTCGGCCTCCTCGAAGGCGTCCACCAGGGCGCGGGTGCGGTCCACCGACGGGGACTCGCCTGCTTCGTTGCGGTACACCCCGGAGATGGTACGGATCTGGCTCGCGTGCCGGCCGTACACCTTCTCCAGCGCGTCCGAGATCTCGCCCACCGTCGCCTTGGCGCGGGCCGCGTTCACCGCCAGCTCCAGCAGGTTGCCCTCACCGTCCGCCGCGCGGGTCAGCGCGTCCAGCGCGTCCCGGCACGCCGTGTCGTCCCGCTCCGCGCGCAGCCGCCGCAGCTTCTCGATCTGCTGGGCGCGGACCGAGGAGTTGTCGACCTTGAGCACCTCGATCTGCTCGTCGGTGTCCACGCGGTACTTGTTGACGCCGATCACCGGCTGCCGCCCGGAGTCGATACGGGCCTGGGTGCGCGCCGCCGCCTCCTCCACCCGGAGCTTCGGGATGCCCGCGTCGATGGCCTGCGCCATGCCGCCCGCCGCCTCGACCTCCTGGATGTGCTGCCAGGCCTTGCGTGCGAGGTCGTACGTCAGCCGCTCCACGTACGCGCTGCCGCCCCACGGGTCGATGACCCGCGTGGTGCCCGACTCCTGCTGGATCAGCAACTGGGTGTTGCGGGCGATGCGCGCCGAGAAGTCGGTGGGCAACGCCAGTGCCTCGTCCAGGGCGTTGGTGTGCAGCGACTGGGTGTGGCCCTGGGTCGCGGCCATCGCCTCCACGCAGGTGCGCGTGACGTTGTTGAACACGTCCTGCGCGGTCAGGGACCAGCCCGAGGTCTGCGAATGGGTGCGCAGTGAGAGCGACTTGGCGTTCTGGGGGTCGAACTGCCTGACCAGCTTGGCCCAGAGCAGCCGGGCCGCCCTGAGTTTGGCCACCTCCATGAAGAAGTTCATGCCGATCGCCCAGAAGAACGACAGCCGGGGCGCGAACGCGTCCACGTCCAGCCCCGCCTCCCGGCCCGCCCGGATGTACTCCACGCCGTCCGCGAGGGTGTACGCCAGCTCCAGGTCGGCCGTCGCGCCCGCCTCCTGGATGTGGTAGCCCGAGATGGAGATCGAGTTGTAGCGCGGCATCCGCTGCGAGGTGTACGCGAAGATGTCGGAGATGATCCGCATCGACGGCTTCGGCGGATAGATGTAGGTGTTGCGGACCATGAACTCCTTGAGGATGTCGTTCTGAATGGTCCCGGCCAGCTTCTCGGGCGGTACGCCCTGTTCCTCCGCCGCCACGATGTAGAGCGCGAGCACCGGCAGCACGGCGCCGTTCATCGTCATCGACACGGTCATCCTGTCCAGCGGGATGCCGTCGAAGAGCTGCCGCATGTCGAGGATCGAGTCGATGGCCACGCCCGCCATGCCGACGTCGCCCATCACCCGTGGGTGGTCGCTGTCGTAACCCCGGTGGGTGGGCAGGTCGAAGGCGACCGACAGGCCCTTCTGGCCGGCGGCCAGATTGCGCCGGTAGAACGCGTTGGACTCCTCGGCCGTGGAGAAGCCCGCGTACTGCCGGATCGTCCACGGCTGGTTGACGTACATCGTCGGGTACGGCCCGCGCAGATACGGCGCCATGCCCGGGTACGTGTCCAGGAAGTCCAGGCCCTCCAGGTCGCGGCCGGTGTACAGCCCCTTGACCTCGATGCCCTCGGGCGTCTCCCACAGCGGCTCACCGCCTCCGGTGTCCCGCTTGACGGCGGCACGCCACTCCTCGGCGCCGCCGTCGACGGCCGGGGTGCCCAGCTCGATGCCGGAGAAGTCGGGGATTCCCATCAGGACGCTCCGATGCGGTCGAGAGTCGCGGTCAGGACGGCGACCGCGTCGCAGCCCGCGAAGACGTAATGGTCGACGCCCGCGTACTCGGCGGGGCGGCCTGCCAGATGGATCTGCCGGGCGCCCGCCGCGCGCAGGGCCTCGGCGGCCTGTTCGGCCTCCTCGGCGTAGCGGGCGTCGCTGGAGCAGAGGACCGCCTCGGTGGCGCCGCTCTCCTCGAAGTTTCCGCCGGTGACCGGCTCGATGCCGCCCGCCTGGAAGAGGTTGGCGGCGAAGGAGGCACGGGCGGTGTGCTCGGCGGCCGGGCCGAGCGTGGCGAGGAAGATCCGCGGGCGGGCACCGGTCGCGGCCAGATGGGCGTCGGAGCGGGCGCGCAGCACCTCGTACGCCTCGTCCCGGCGTACGCGCGGCAGACCGCCGGAGGGGGGCTCCGGGGCGGGCTCGCGGTGCACCGGCTTCTCGTCCAGGAAGGGGAACTCGCTGACGCCGGTGACGGGTTCGCGCCGCTTGGCCAGCTTCGCGGACCGCTCCGCCCAGGTGCGCGCGAGGTCGTCCCGGAGCCGGCCGGAGCGCAGCACGGCCGCCTGGCCGCCGTCCTGCTCGACGGACCGGAAGAACTCCCAGGCAGCGTGCGCCAGTTCGTCGGTCAGCCGCTCCACGTACCAGGAACCGCCCGCCGGGTCGACGACCCGCGCGAGGTGCGACTCCTCGACCAGGATGGTGGAGGTGTTGCGGGCGATGCGGCGGGCGAACGCGTCGGGCAGGCCCAGCGCGTGGTCGAACGGCAGCACCGTCACGGAGTCGGCGCCGCCCACCCCGGCGGCCAGCGTGGCGACCGTCGTGCGCAGCATGTTCACCCACGGGTCGCGCCGGGACATCATCACCGGCGAGGTCACCGCGTGCTGTACCTGCGCGCCCGAGCCCGGCGCCCCGCACACCTCGGCGACCCGCGCCCAAAGCCGGCGCGCGGCGCGGAGCTTGGCGATGGTGAGGAACTGGTCGGCGGTCGCCGCGTACCGGAACTCGATCTGGGCGGCGGCCTGTTCGGCGCTCAGCCCGGCCTCGGTCAGCTCCCGCAGATATGCGACGGCGGTGGCCAGGGAGGCGCCCAGTTCCTGCGCGGCCGAACCGCCCGCCTCGTGGTAGGGCAGTGCGTCCACGGTCAGCGTGCGCAGCCCCGGATACGCGGCGGCACGGGCCGCGAGCGCGGCGACGGGGGCGAAGTCCAGCGGGGTGCCGGTGCGGGCCTCGTACCCGAGCGGGTCGGCGCCGAGGCTGCCGCGCGCGTCCTCGGGGGCTACGCCCCGCTCCTCGTACAGCTTCAGCAGCGCGTCCGCGGCCGCCTCGGTGTCGGCGCCCGCGTCCAGGGCCACGGGGGCGAGGTCCAGGTAGACGCCGTCGAGCGCCCGGCCGAGGTCAGCGACGGGGATGCCGCCCTCACCGAGCACCAGCCAGAGGGAGGTGACACCGTTCTCCAGGTCGGCCAGCACCGAGCCGTCGAAGAGCGCCGCGTGCCGCTGCCGTACGTCCCAGCCTCCCGGGGTGTTGCCCACCGGGCGGCCGCCGCGGGTGAACGGCGCGAAGCCGGGCAGGCCGGGGTCGGGCGCGGCG
>NZ_MUNH01000271.1:0-504 GCF_002154615.1 Streptomyces recifensis | reverse complement strand
GGGAGGGCTGCCAGGCATATGCGATCGGTGTTGTGAGCCGGTAAGCGGGCCGGGCCTGGTAGGCGAGCCAGGTGGCGGGTTCGGTGCGTAGGGCCTCCTCGTCGTGCCAGGTGGGCCACGGAAGGTCGTCCTCCAGGAGGTCGCCGTCCCCGTGGGCCGCCGCTTCGGCCAGGTGCCGGTCGGCCCGGGGGTGGTCGCGTGCGGCCGTGAGCCAGGGTGTGCGTGCCGGATGTCTCCGTGCAGAGGGCGATAGGGCCGGGGACCGGGATCGTCGGGCCCTGCCTGCTGAGTGTGGGACCACCAGGCGTGCAACAACTCCCGTACCGACTAGCGCTGAAGCCAGTCGCCCTTGGCGAAAAGCTGCCCGATCTCGGCCGGAGCGTACAAGCGCTCCGCGGTACGGTCGGCGAGCGCCCGCGCCAACTTAGGCAGAACGGGGCGCAGTACCGTGCCGTGGTCGCTCCAGTCGGGCGCGCTCCACATACGGCGCAGCCGGTCCGGGTC
>NZ_MUNH01000270.1:351-9849 GCF_002154615.1 Streptomyces recifensis | reverse complement strand
CCCGCCCGAGGAGGCGCGGAAGTACGCGGCCGAGGTGCGCGGGCGGGCGCTGGACCTGCTGGAGGGCGCCGACTTCGAGGGGGGCAGCCGGCTCACCGAGGCGGGGTTCGCCTTCGGGATGATCGCCCAGCACGAACAGCAGCACGACGAGACGATGCTGATCACCCATCAGCTCCGCACCGGCCCGGCCGCGCTGACCGCGCCCGCCCACGAGCAGGTGCCGCCCTACACCGGCCCGGAGGAAGTCCTCGTGCCCGGCGGCCCGTTCACCATGGGCACCTCCACCGAGCCCTGGGCGCTGGACAACGAACGCCCGGCGCACGTACGGGAGGTGGCGCCGTTCTGGATCGACACGGTGCCGGTGACCAACGCGGCCTATCGGGCGTTCATCGCGGACGGCGGCTACGACACCGAGCGCTGGTGGACCCCGGAGGGCTGGGCGCACGTACGCCGCAACTCCCTGAAGGCGCCGCTGTACTGGCGCCGGGAGGGCAGCCAGTGGCTGCGGCGCCGGTTCGGGGTCACCGAGGTGGTGCCGCCCGAGGAACCGGTGCTGCACGTGTGCTGGTACGAGGCGGACGCGTACGCCCGCTGGGCCGGGCGCAGGCTGCCCACCGAGGCGGAGTGGGAGAAGGCGGCCCGGCACGACCCGGTCACCGGCCGCTCCACCCGCTATCCGTGGGGTGACGCCGACCCGGGACCGGAGCACGCCAACCTGGGCCAGCGGCACCTCTCCCCCGCCCCGGTCGGCAGCTACCCGGCCGGTCGGTCGCCGCTGGGGGTGAGGCAGTTGATCGGGGACGTCTGGGAGTGGACGTCCAGCGACCTCGAGCCGTACCCGGGGTTCGCCGCGTTTCCCTACCGGGAGTACTCGGAGGTGTTCTTCGGGCCGGAGTACAAGGTGATGCGCGGCGGTTCGTTCGCCGTGGACGCGGTGGCCTGCCGGGGGACGTTCCGCAACTGGGACTACCCGATCCGGCGGCAGATCTTCGCCGGGTTCCGCACCGCCCGCTCGGAGTCCGTCTGATGTGCCGCCACCTGGCCTATCTGGGACCCCAGCAGCCGCTCAAGCACCTGCTGCTGGACCCGCCGCACAGCCTGTACCGGCAGTCCTGGGCGCCCCGGCGCCAGCGCAACGGCACGGTGAACGCGGACGGGTTCGGGGTCGGCTGGTACGCGGACGGCGACCCGGTGCCCGCCCGCTACCGGCGCTCCGGGCCTATCTGGGCGGACCAGTCCCTGCTGGACCTGGCGCGCGTGGTGCGCTCGGGCGCGGTGCTGGCCGCCGTGCGCGACGCCACGCTGACGGGGGCGGACGCGGAGGCCGCAGCCGCGCCGTTCGCGTCGGGGCGGTGGCTGTTCAGCCACAACGGGGCGGTCGCCGGCTGGCCGGTCTCGGCCGCCCCGCTGGTCTCCCTGCTGCCCCCGGTCGATGTGCTGTCGCTCCAGGCGCGCACCGACTCGGCGTTCGTGTGGGCGCTGGTCCTCCACCGGCTCAGGTCGGGCGAGGCGCCGGAACACGCCCTCGCCGCGACGGTCCGCCAACTGGCCGAGGCCGCGCCCGCCTCCCGTCTCAATCTGCTGCTGACCGACGGCGAGACCGTGACCGCGACCGCCTGGGGCGACAGCCTCTGGTACCGCGCGGAAGCGGGACCCGCCGTGATCGTCGCCTCCGAGCCGTACGACGACGAACCGCTGTGGCGGGAGGTCCCCGACCGCACCGTGGTCACCGCGAGCCGTACCGAGGTGCGGCTCGATCCCGTCGAGGACCTCGTGTCCGTGCCACCGAAGGAGCCCTGCACGTGAGCCTGCACGTGAGCCGTACCCTCCCCGAGGACGCGACCGACGCCGCGCTGCGTGCCGACGTCCTCGACGGCCTGTCCACCGACCCCAAGACGCTGCCGCCCAAGTGGTTCTACGACGCGCGCGGCAGCGAGCTGTTCGAGCGGATCACGGAGCTGCCCGAGTACTACCCGACCCGCGCCGAGCGGGAGATCCTCCAGAACCGCTCCGGTGAGATCGCCGCGGCCAGCGGCGCCCGCACCCTGATCGAGCTGGGGTCGGGCTCCTCCAGCAAGACCCGCCATCTGATCGACGCCCTGACCTCGCTGGAGGCGTACGTCCCGGTCGACGTCAGCGAGAGCGCGCTGGTGCAGGCGGGGCGGGCACTCACCGGGGAGCGGCCCGGTCTCGCCGTGCACGCCCTGATCGCGGACTTCACCGAGCCGATGACGCTCCCCGAGACGCCCGGCCCCCGGCTGGTCGCCTTCCTCGGGGGCACGCTGGGCAACCTGCTGCCCGCCGAGCGGTCCGGCTTCCTGGCCGGGGTGCGCGCCATGCTGGCGCCGGGCGACGGGCTGCTGCTCGGCACCGACCTGGTGAAGGAGGAGGAGGTGCTGGTGCGGGCGTACGACGACGCGTCCGGGGTGACGGCCGCGTTCAACAAGAACGTGCTCAGCGTGATCGACCGCGAGCTGGGCGCCGACTTCGACCCGGACGCCTTCGACCATGTGGCCCGCTGGGACCCGGAGCGGGAGTGGATCGAGATGCGGCTGCGCTCGCGTACCGCGCAGACGGTGAAGATCCCGGCGCTCGGCATGGTCGTGGACTTCGCGGCCGGTGAGGAGATGCGCACCGAGGTCTCGGCGAAGTTCCGCCGCGAGGGAGTCGGCGCCGAACTGCACGAGGCGGGGCTGGACTTGACCCACTGGTGGACCGACTCCGAGGACCGCTTCGCGCTCTCGCTCAGCGTGGCGCGCTGAGTGGCGGTCCTCCGAGAGCGGCCGTCTCCCCGCCCGGCGGGCGATGTCTCGCGCGCCGGGCGGGGATGCGGCACGGTGGACTACGGCGCGACAAACCGGACTGATCGGGGCAGCCGGGCGCCGTCACCCTGCCGTACGGCGAAGAGGAGCACCCACCCATGTCGAACCACACCTACCGGGTCAGCGAGATCGTCGGCACCTCCACCGACGGTGTCGACCAGGCCATCCGCAACGCCATCGGCCGTGCCGACCAGACCCTGCGCAACCTGGACTGGTTCGAGGTCACACAGGTCCGGGGGCAGATCGAGAACGGGCGGATCGAGAAGTACCAGGTGTGCCTGAAGGTGGGCTTCCGCCTGGAAGACGTCTGAGACGGCTGAGCCGTCCGAGCCGTCCGCCCGCCACCGCCGGCTCAGGTCCGCCCCTCCTGCTCCTGGGCCCGCTCCAGCGCGGCCGAGGACTCGGCCCAGCGGGCCCGTACGACGGCGAAGCCGGCCCGCTCGGCCGCGTCGCAGACCAGCTCGTCGTCGTCCACGACGACCAGCACCTCACGCCGCCGGGCGAGCCCGCGCAGGGTCTCCAGCTTGGTGGTCCGGGCGGGCCTGCGGTCCTGGGCGGGACGCATGTGCAGCTCACCGTCCGGGAGGCGGTGGAGGGCTAGCCAGTCGAGGGTGTCCCGGCGGCACCGCTCGGGGCGCCCGGTGAGGTACACGAGGTCGCAGGTGCGGGCGGCGGTACGGGCCATCGCCACACCCTCGGCCAGCGGCGGGTCGAGGGGCGCGGCGGCGAAGAACCCGTCCCAGTCGCGCGGGTGCCGCTCCAGGAAGTGCTGCCGGTGCGCGGTCCCCGCGAGGGTGTTGTCGAGGTCGAAGACGGTCACCGGACGTTCGCTGCTGTGTGCCACAGGCCCACTGTAGGGCGGCCGTGCCGGGCCCCTGGCGTTCAAGATGCGAAGCCGGGCGGGGCCGGTGACCCTTGGAGGGGAAGCCTCAAGCGACCAGGAGGGCTGCCATGTCCTTTATGGACAAGATCAAGGGAATGCTCAAGGGCCACGAAGACATGGCCGACAAGGGCATCGACAGGGGTGGCGACTACCTCGACCAGCGGACCGGCAACAAGCACCAGTCCCAGGTGGACACCGCTCAGGAGAAGCTCAGGGACCAGTTCGGCTCCCAGCAGCACCGCGACAACCCGCCGCACTCCTAGGAATCCGCGGGGGCGGCCCGTACCGGTGAGATGCCGGGCGGAACTCTCCATCAGGCACCGATCGCGTCCGGCTCGGAACAGATCCGACCCGGACGCGGTCATGTGCGCGGCCGGTTGCGGGATCATGCATCGCATGATCACTACTTCTCGCCGCGGTCTGCTGGCCGCCTTCGCCGTCACCGCCGCCTCCCTGCCCCTGGGCGCCCTGGCCACCGCCCCCGCGCGGGCCGACGCGCTCCCTGCCCCCGTGGACCCGCTGCCCGCCCCGGCCGGGCTGACCTCGGCCCGCTCCTCGGTGACGCTGCCGCCGCTGGACGCCTCCTACTTCTCCCAGCTGACCCTCGCCGCGCCGCTCACCGCCACCGTGCTGCCCGGCACCCCGGCCCGCACCGAGATAACCAGCGGCGGCAGACGCGTCGCCCTGCTCACCCGGGGCGCGCGGACCGTGCTGGTGCCGGGCCCGCGAAGAACCTTCGCCGAGAACAAGCGGCCCTTCGTGGACGACTTCGGGCGCACCCTGCCGGACACCTCGCTCCCGGCCGCCGACCGCTCGTACTGGGGGACCTCTCCGGGCGGCGGGAGCTGGTCCACGCTGGGCCCGGCCGACACCGACTACTCGGTGCTGCCCGGCACCGGTGTCATCGCGCTGACCACGGACTACGCCAGCCGCCACGCCACGCTGCGGGACGACCGGATCACCGACGTGGACGTGCGCGCGACCGCCCGCTTCGACAAGGTGCCCACCGGCCAGGCGTGCTCCTACGCGCTGTCCTTCGGCTACCAGGACACCCACAACAGCTACCGGGCCCGGCTGTCCTTCCTGACCAGCGGCGCGGTCGAGCTGCGCGTCGAGAAGGAGGTCGCCGACACGGTGACCCAGCTCGTCACGGCCGCCACCCTGGCGACCGGCGTCCCGGCGGGCACCGACTTCACGATCCGGGTGCGCCGGGAGGGCACCCGGATCAGGGTCAAGGCGTGGCGTACGAGCACGGCGGAGCCCTCCGCCTGGACGGTGGACGTCACGGACTCCACCTTCGGCGCGGGCCGGGTGGGCCTGCGGGCGCTGGCCAACCAGGGCTGCACCAACCTTCCGGTCAAGCTCCAGGTGAGCCGCTTCGAGGTGGACGCCGCGAACTGGGACACCCCGCCGACCGTCACCCACGGCGACTGGGTGCGCGTGCTGCCGCAGCCCTTCGACGGCACCTGGACGGCCGACCTGGAGCGCACGGTGCGCGGCTGGGCCGGGTCGACCGCGCCGGACGTGCTCGCGTACGCGGCGATGTTCCTCGGCGGCGCCCCGGCGGTCACCGCCGGGGACGGGCCGGCCCAGGGCAAGCAGGTGCTGGGCGAGGCCGGTTACGGCTATCTGGACCCGCAGGGCTACCGCTACGAGGGCGCCGACTTCCATGAGTACATGAACGTGGGCTGGACCTTCCCCGACGGCACCTACACCGGACCGTCGAGCAAGCAGGTCGGCAATCTGGACTGCTCGGGTTACACGCGGATGGTGTACGGCTACCACATGGGCGTACCGCTGGCGGCGGGCGCGGACAGCTCGGGGACGCGGATACCGCGCAAGTCGCGTGACATCGTCGACTACGCGCCCGGAGTCGTCGTCGACCGGACGAACGGCACCGCGCCGCCGGTGGCCGCGCTGCTCCAGCCCGGTGACCTGGTGCTGTTCAACGCCGACTCCAGCGACGACCACGAGACGGTCACCGTGGACCACGTCGGGATCTACCTCGGCCCGGACGCCGACGGCAAGCGCCGCTTCCTGTCCAGCCGGAAGACGGTCGACGGTCCCACCATGTCCGACCTCGGCGGCGCGTCCCTCCTGGACGGCACCGGCACCTACGCCACGTCCCTGCACACCGTGCGCCGCATCTGACCCCTGGAGCACAGCAGACGGGGCCGGGGATGAGCACCACTCCCGGCCCCGCCCGTCCGCCCCCTGTGGCGAACGTCCGCTGAGTTCCCTATCGCTTGCCCGCCTTGCGGGTCGCGCGCAGCCACTCCTTGTTCATTCCGGTGATGGAGAAGAGCGGGATGCCCTTGGGGCAGGCGGTGGCGCATTCGCCGGCCAGGGTGCAGCCGCCGAACCCCTCCGCGTCCATCTGGGCCACCATGTCCAGCACCCGCGTCTCCCGCTCGGGCGCGCCCTGCGGCAGGACGTTCAGGTGATTGACCTTGGCCGAGGTGAACAGCATCGCGGCGCCGTTGGGACAGGCGGCCACGCAGGCACCGCAGCCGATGCACTCCGCGTGCTCGAAGGCGAAGTCCGCGTCGGGCTTGGGCACCGGCGTCGCGTGCGCCTCCGGGGCGGCACCCGTGGGCGCGGTGACGTAGCCGCCGGCCTGGATGATCCGGTCGAAGGCGGACCGGTCCACCACCAGGTCCTTGATCACCGGGAAGGCGGCGGCGCGCCAGGGCTCGATGTCGATGGTGTCGCCGTCGCGGAAGGACCGCATGTGTAGCTGGCAGGTGGTGGTCCGCTCGGGCCCGTGGGCGTCGCCGTTGATGACGAGGCTGCACGCGCCGCAGATGCCCTCGCGGCAGTCGTGGTCGAAGGCGACGGGGTCCTCGCCCTCCAGGATGAGCCGTTCGTTCAGGACGTCCAGCATCTCCAGGAAGGACATGTCGGGCGAGATGCCGTCCACCTCGTAGGTGGACATGGCGCCGTCGGTGTCGGCGTTCCGCTGGCGCCAGACGCGCAGGGTGAGCCTCATGCGTAGCTCCGCTGGGTGGGATGGACGTACTCGAAGACCAGGTCTTCCTTGTGCAGGACGGGGGCCTCACCGGTGCCGGTGAACTCCCAGGCGGCCGCGTAGCCGAACTCGTCGTCGCGGCGGGCCGCCTCTCCGTCCGGCGTCTGGGACTCCTCGCGGAAGTGACCGCCGCAGGACTCGGCGCGGTGCAGGGCGTCGAGACACATCAGCTCGGCCAGTTCGAGGTAGTCGACGATGCGATTGGCCTTCTCCAGCGACTGGTTGAACTCCTCGCCGGTGCCGGGGACCTTGATCCGGCGCCAGAACTCCTCGCGGATGCGGGGGATCTCGGCGAGCGCCTTGCGCAGGCCCTCGGCGTTGCGGGCCATGCCGCAGAACTCCCACATCAGTTCGCCGAGTTCACGGTGGAAGGAGTCGGGGGTCCGGTCGCCGTCGACGGCGAGGAGCAGATTGACCCGGTCCTCCGTCTCGGCCAGCACCTCCTGCACCTCGGGGTGTTCGCCGGTCAGCGGCTCCTGGTGCGGGTGGCGGGCCAGGTAGTCGTTGAGGGTGGCCGGGAGCACGAAGTAGCCGTCGGCCAGGCCCTGCATCAGCGCGGAGGCGCCGAGCCGGTTGGCCCCGTGGTCGGAGAAGTTGGCCTCCCCGATGGCGAAGAGACCGGGCACCGTGGTCTGGAGGTCGTAGTCGACCCAGAGCCCGCCCATCGTGTAGTGCACGGCGGGGTAGATCCGCATCGGCACCTCGTACGGGTCCTCGTCGGTGATGCGGTGGTACATGTCGAAGAGGTTGCCGTACCTGGCCTCGACCGCCTTGCGGCCCATGCGCGCGATGGCGTCGGAGAAGTCCAGGTAGACGCCCTGGCCGCCGGGTCCGACCCCGCGTCCCTCGTCGCAGACGTTCTTGGCGGCGCGGGAGGCGATGTCGCGCGGGACCAGGTTGCCGAAGGAGGGGTAGATCCGCTCCAGGTAGTAGTCCCGCTCGTCCTCGGGGATCTCTCTGGGCGGACGGGTGTCGCCCTCCGCCTTCGGCACCCAGATACGGCCGTCGTTGCGCAGCGACTCGCTCATCAGGGTCAGCTTGGACTGGTGGTCGCCGGTGCGCGGGATGCAGGTGGGGTGGATCTGGGTGAAGCAGGGGTTGGCGAACAGCGCGCCGCGCCGGTGCGCCCGCCAGATGGCCGTGGCGTTGGAGTTCATGGCGTTGGTCGACAGATAGAAGACGTTGCCGTAACCGCCGCTCGCCAGCACCACCGCGTCCGCGAAGTAGGTGTCGATCTTCCCGGTGATCAGGTCGCGGGCGACGATGCCGCGCGCCCGGCCGTCGACCACGATCAGGTCGAGCATCTCGGTGCGCGGGTGCATCTCCACGTTCCCGGCCGCGATCTGCCGGGACAGCGCCTGGTAGGCCCCCAGGAGCAACTGCTGGCCGGTCTGGCCGCGGGCGTAGAAGGTACGGGAGACCTGGACGCCGCCGAACGACCGGGTGTCCAGCAGTCCGCCGTACTCACGGGCGAAGGGCACGCCCTGGGCCACGCACTGGTCGATGATCTCCACCGAGATCTGCGCGAGGCGGTGCACGTTGGACTCGCGGGCGCGGAAGTCGCCGCCCTTGACGGTGTCGTAGAACAGCCGGTGCACGGAGTCGCCGTCGTTGCGGTAGTTCTTCGCCGCGTTGATGCCTCCCTGCGCCGCGATGGAGTGGGCCCGGCGCGGGGAGTCCTGGTAGCAGAACTGGACGACGTGGTAGCCCTGTTCGGCGAGCGTGGCGCCCGCCGAGCCGCCGGCGAGGCCGGTGCCGACGACGATGACGGTGTGCTTGCGCCGGTTGGCCGGGTTGACCAGCTTGGCCTCGAAGCGGCGGGTGTCCCAGCGCTCGTGGACCGGGCCGGCGGGGGCCTTGGTGTCGGCGACCGGGTCGCCGGTCGCGTAGTCGGTGTAGGTCATGGTCAGCTCACCACTTGGGTCATGACGCCCACGGGTACGGCGATGAAGCCGGCCGTGAGCAGCAGCGCGAGGACGTTGGCGGCACCCTTCAGGAACCGTTCGCGGGTCCGGCCCCCGGCGCCGAGGGTCTGGGCGGCGCTCCAGAAGCCGTGCCGGATGTGCAGGCCGAGGGCGAGCATCGCCACGATGTAGATGACGTCGCCGTACCAGGTGGAGAAGGTGTCCACCACGTTCTGGTACGGGTGGCCCTCCTGGAAGCCGCCGGGGTGTGCGGTGCCGGTGGTCAGGTCCAGGAGGTGCCAGACGATGAAGAGGCCGAGGATGACGCCGCCCCAGCGCATGGTCCGGGTGGCGTAGCTGGTGCGTGCCTTCTTGTGCACGTACTTGCTGGGCCGGGCCTTGATGTCACGGCGGCTGAGCTGGTAGGCGGCGGTGGCGTGGGCGACCACGGCGACGACCAGGACGACCCGGATGAGCCAGAGCGTCCACTCGTAGTGCATGAACGGCTCGCCGACCGTGCGCAGCCAGTGGGCGTAGCTGTTGAACTCGCCGGCCCCGAAGAAGATCTTCAGGTTCCCGATCATGTGCGCGACCAGATACAGCAGCATCACGATGCCGCTGACGGCCATCACGGTCTTCTTGCCGACGGAGCTGTCCCAGACCGTGCGCGCCATCGACGGCCGTCGGTCCGTCCGCGTTGCCAGAGCCATGGACAGGACGTTACGACCGAGCGGGCCGATCGGTCCAAGACATGGATCGGCTGGTTTCCATAGCCTCTGGCTATTCTGGAAGCGTGCAGTTCCAGCAACTCCAGTACTTCGTCGCCGTGGCCGAGACGCGGCACTTCACCCGTGCCGCCGA
>NZ_MUNH01000270.1:0-320 GCF_002154615.1 Streptomyces recifensis | reverse complement strand
CTGGCCCGCCGCATCCTCGCGGACGCGGACACCGCCCGGCAGGAGGTGCAGGAACTGGTCCAGCTCCGGCGCGGCCGGGTGCGCCTCGGCGCCACCCCGAGCCTCTGCACGGGCCTGCTGCCCGACGTCCTCCGCGCCTTCCACGACCGCTACCCGGGCATCCAGCTCCTGATCCAGGAGAGCGGCTCCCGGGACCTGGTCCGCGAACTCGCCCGCGGCGCTCTCGACCTCGCCCTGGTCGTCCTCCCCCTTCCCGCACCGGCGCCCGCCCTGACCACGGTCGAGCTGCTGCGCGAAGACCTGGTCGTGGTCTCCTCCCC
>NZ_MUNH01000267.1:0-16966 GCF_002154615.1 Streptomyces recifensis | reverse complement strand
GCGGCCAAGGATCACGGCACGCCGATCCGGATCGGGGTGAACGCGGGTTCGCTGGACCGTCGTCTGCTGCAGAAGTACGGCAAGGCCACGCCGGAGGCGCTGGTGGAGTCGGCGCTGTGGGAGGCGTCGCTGTTCGAGGAGCATGATTTCCGGGACATCAAGATCTCGGTGAAGCACAACGATCCGGTCGTGATGATCGAGGCGTACCGTCAGCTCGCCGCGCAGTGCGATTACCCGCTCCACCTGGGTGTGACGGAGGCGGGCCCGGCGTTCCAGGGCACGATCAAGTCGGCGGTCGCCTTCGGTGCGCTGCTGTCCGAGGGCATCGGTGACACCATCCGGGTCTCCCTGTCGGCGCCGCCGGTGGAGGAGGTCAAGGTCGGCAACCAGATCCTGGAGTCGCTGAACCTGAAGCAGCGCGGCCTGGAGATCGTCTCCTGCCCGTCCTGTGGGCGGGCGCAGGTGGACGTCTACAAGCTGGCCGAGGAGGTCACGGCGGGCCTGACCGGCATGGAGGTCCCGCTCCGTGTCGCCGTCATGGGCTGCGTCGTCAACGGTCCCGGCGAGGCCCGCGAGGCCGACCTCGGTGTCGCCTCCGGCAACGGCAAGGGCCAGATCTTCGTCAAGGGCGAGGTCATCAAGACCGTCCCGGAGTCGAAGATCGTGGAAACCCTCATCGAGGAAGCCATGAAGCTGGCCGAACAGATGGAGGCCGACGGCATCACCTCGGGCGAGCCGACAGTAGCGGTAGCAGGCTGAGTACCTTGCTTGAGGTACGGAGGGGGCAGGCCGAAGGCCGCCCCCTCCAGGGGCGCGGGGAACTGCGCGACCAGCCCCGACGAACCCGCACCCGCCAACCAACCCAGCCCACCCGAACTGAAGGCGCACCCCCAAAGCAGCGCAGCTATAGTGCGGGGACCACAGCAGAACCCCCAGGGTGAGGCCCCGCACGTGTTGACCCAGACCACCTCACGGGTGCTCGAACCGAGCGACCTCGACGCAGCGCTCGCGGTCCTCGACCGCGAGCCCGTCGCCAACGCCTTCGTGACCGCCCGCGTCCAGGTGGCCGGCCTCGACCCCTGGCGCCTCGGCGGCGAGATGTGGGGCTGGTACGAGGACGGCATGCTCACGTCCCTCTGCTACGCGGGCGCCAACCTCGTCCCCGTCTGCGCCACCCCCCGCGCCGTCCGCGCCTTCGCCGACCGCGCCCGCCGGGCCGGCCGCCGCTGCTCCTCCATCGTCGGCCCCGCCGGACCCACCTCCGAGCTGTGGCGCCTGCTGGAACCGCACTGGGGTCCCGCCCGCGAGGTCCGCGCCCGCCAGCCCCTCATGGTGACCGACCACATGCCCGAGGACATCCAGCCCGACCCCTACGTCCGGCGCGTCCGCAAGGACGAGATGGACACGATCATGCCCGCGTGCGTGGCCATGTTCACCGAGGAGGTCGGCGTCTCCCCGATGGCAGGCGACGGCGGACTGCTCTACCAGGCCCGCGTCGCCGAACTCGTCGGCTCCGGCCGCTCCTTCGCCCGCGTCGACGGCAGCGGCAACGTGGTCTTCAAGGCCGAGATCGGCGCCGCCACCGCCCAGGCGTGCCAGATCCAGGGCGTCTGGGTCGCCCCCGAGTACCGGGGCAAGGGCCTCGCCGCCCCCGG
Organism: Streptomyces recifensis; assembly: GCF_002154615.1. NCBI lineage: Bacteria > Bacillati > Actinomycetota > Actinomycetes > Kitasatosporales > Streptomycetaceae > Streptomyces > Streptomyces recifensis. Next base: position 15,311 of record NZ_MUNH01000267.1, on the reverse strand, counting down.
CATGACCGCCGTCCTGCGCTACGCCCTCGCCGACATAGCGCCCATCGCCAGCCTCTACGTCAACGACTTCAACACCGCCGCCCGCGCCACCTACCGCAGGGTGGGGTTCCAGGAGGTCGGCGAGTTCATGAGCATCCTCTTCTGACGGGCCCGCCGGGCCGCCCCTGTACGCTCCCCGCATGGACCTCGTGATCGGCACCCTGGACCTCGAAGCCCACGTCGACGAGGCCCTCGCCGTCCAGGCCCTCGCCTTCGGCCTCGGTCCCGACGAGATCGCCGTACGCCGCCAGATCGTCCAGCGCCACATGCGCATGCCCGGCGCCCGCGCGCTCGGCGCCACCAGCCGGGGCGCGCTGATCGGCTTCGTGTACGGGATGCCCAACTCCCGCGCCCACTGGTGGTCCACCATCGTGGAGCCCTATCTGCGCGCCGAGGGCAACGACGGCTGGCTCGACGACTCCTTCGTGATCACCGAGCTGCACGTCCACCCCGGCCACCAGAACCGGGGGATCGGCCGCCGCCTGATCACCCGCATCACCGACAGCGCCGCCGAACCCCGCTCGATCCTCTCCGCCATCGACACCGACAGCCCCGCCCGCGGCCTCTACCACTCCCTCGGCTACACCGACCTCGCCCGCCAGGTCCACTTCCCGAGCGCCCCCAAGCCGTACGCCGTCATGGGCGCCCCCCTCCCGCTGCGCCGTCGCTAACCGATTTCCACCCGTGCGGGCGGCCCGGCTAACCTCCTAGCCATCACCTACATTTCCGGCAGGAGTACGAGAAAAATGGCGAACGTACCGGTCCAGCGCATGTCCAAGTTGTTGGCGAAGACGCTGCGCGACGACCCGGCGGACGCCGAGGTCCTCAGCCACAAGCTCCTCGTCCGTGCCGGTTACGTCCGCCGTACCGCCGCCGGCATCTGGTCCTGGCTGCCGCTGGGCACCAAGGTCCTCGCCAACGTCGAGCGGATCGTGCGCGAGGAGATGGACGCCATCGGCGCCCAGGAGGTCGTCCTCCCCGTCCTGCTGCCGCGCGAGCCCTACGAGGCCACCGGCCGCTGGGACGAGTACGGCGCCGAGCTGTTCCGCCTCCAGGACCGCAAGGGCGGCGACTACCTCCTCGGTCCCACCCACGAGGAGATCTTCACCCTGCTGGTGAAGGACCAGGCGTCCTCCTACAAGGACCTGCCGGTGATCCTGTACCAGATCCAGTCCAAGTTCCGGGACGAGGCGCGCCCCCGCGCGGGCATCCTGCGCGGCCGCGAGTTCCTGATGAAGGACTCGTACTCCTTCGACACCGAGGACGAGGGCCTGGCCTCCTCCTACGCCCTGCACCGCGCCGCCTACCAGCGGATCTACGAGCGCCTCGGCCTCGACTACCGCATCTGCGCGGCCACCGCGGGCGCCATGGGCGGCTCTCGGTCCGAGGAGTTCCTCGCCCCGGCCGAGGCCGGCGAGGACACCTTCGCCGACTGCCCCAACTGCGACTTCGCCGCCAACACCGAGGCCGTGCACTACGAGCTGGTCGCCGTCGACGGCTCGGCCGTGCCCGCGCTGGAGGAGATCCCCACCCCGGACACCCCGACCATCGAGACCCTCGCCGCCTCCCTCGGCGTCCCCGCCTCCGCCACCCTGAAGAACCTGCTGGTCAAGGTGGACGGCGAGATCGTCGCCGTGGGCGTGCCCGGTGACCGCGAGGTCGACCTGGGCAAGGTCGAGGCGCACTTCGCCCCGGCCGCCGTCGAGCTGGTCACCGCCGAGGACTTCGTCGGCCGCCCCGACCTGGTGCGCGGCTACGTCGGCCCGCAGGGCCTGGGCGAGAAGGTCAAGTACATCGCCGACCCCCGCGTGGCCCCCGGCACCGACTGGATCACCGGCGCCAACAAGGAGCACACGCACGCCAGGAACGTCGTCGCGGGCCGTGACTTCGAGGTCGACGAGTACGTGGACGTCGTCGTGGTCCAGGAAGGCGACCCCTGCCCCAAGTGCGGCGCCGGGCTGAAGCTGGACCGGGCCATCGAGATCGGCCACATCTTCCAGCTCGGCCGCAAGTACGCCGACGCCCTCAAGCTCGACGTGCTCGGCCAGAACGGCAAGCCCGTCCGCGTCACCATGGGCTCCTACGGCATCGGCGTCTCCCGCGCCGTCGCCGCCCTCGCCGAGCAGACGGCCGACGAGCACGGCCTGTGCTGGCCCAAGGAGGTCGCCCCGGCCGACGTCCACGTGGTCGCCGCGGGCAAGGCACTCCAGACCGAGCTGGCCCTGGACGTCGCCGAAAAGCTGTCCGCCGCGGGCGTCCGCGTCCTGGTCGACGACCGGGCCGGGGTGTCGCCGGGCGTGAAGTTCACCGACGCCGAGCTGATCGGCGTTCCGCAGATCCTGGTCGCCGGTCGCCGCTCCGCGGAGGGCGTGCTGGAGCTGAAGGACCGCAAGACCGGTGAGCGCGAGGAGCTGACGGTCGAGGAGGCCATCGCCCGCCTCACCGCCTGAGCGGAAGTGTGAGAAGGCCCGGCCGCACCACGCGGCCGGGCCTTCTCACGCATCGCTACAGCCAGGTGGCGAACTCCAGCAGCAGGTCCGCGTCCTGCTCCCGCCCCACCCGGCGGGCCCGTACCCCGGACTCCACGGCCCGGAACAGCGTCCAGCCGCGCAGCCGCTCCTGGTCCACCTCCAGCGACTCCGCGAGCCGCTTGATCCGGCGCCTGGTCACCGACGCACCGGACGACACCGCGATCAGGTCCTCCACGCGGTCCCGCACCAGCCGCGCCAGGTCGAACGCGGACTCGCCGACCACCGGGTCCGGACCCACCGCCAGCCACGGCAGCCGCTCCCCGCCGAGCACCTTGCTCTGCCGGAACGTGCCGTGCAGCAGCCGGTGGTCCGGTGGCCCGGCCAGCAGTTCCTCGCGCACCGCCAGCGCCGCGTCCACCAGGGGCGCCGAGTCGGGGTCCGTCAGGGCGCTCGCGGCCATCGCCTCGGCCTGCCGTCCCGTACGCTCGGCCACCGTCTCGAAGCGGTGCGCGCCCTCCCCGGCCGGCGGGTCCACCCACAGGCGGCGCAGCGTCCCGGCCGCTTCCAGCAGCGCCTTGGCCTCCGGCAGCGAGCGCACCGACACGTCCGGGTGAAGCCGCTCCAGCAGCAGCGCACCCTCCGCCACGTCCTCGGGCCCGCCGTCCAGGAGCTGTACGGCACCCAGGCCGCCCCAGTGCGCCAGCGCGGCCCGCTCGCTCTCCGGCCGCGCCCGCGCGGGCGCCAGCTTCAGCACGGCGGGGCTGCCGTCCGCGCGCCGCACCAGCAGCACCAGGCTGCTCCGGCCGCCCGGCACCTGCACCCGGTCCACGGTCAACTCGCGTCCAGTGGCGGCCCGTTCGGCCGCCTCGGGCAGTCCCGCCAGCCAGTCGTCACCGGGCGGCGCGGTCTCCCGGCTCGCCCGGACCAGTCGCCGGGGCGGTTCCAAAGCCATGCGCGAGTCGTTCCCCTTCTCCAGCGTCCGCCTGCTGTTCCCTGTGGTACCCCCACAACCGAAGGCCCAGGGAAGGCTACGCCTTCCACGTACCCCCTCAGAGCCGCCGGTCCGGCCGGGGGCGCCGTGCTGGGGCGCCCGCTCAGGCCGTCGGGGACCCGGAAGGGGTGGTGTCCGCCGCGCCGGCCCGGCCCGTGGTGTCGTCGGTGCGTTCCGCGAGGCCGGGGAAGGCGGGGACGTGCCCGGACCAGCGGGCCGCGCGTACCGCGGACTCGCGCAGGGACGCGGTGGCGGTGGTGCGGCGGGGGCCGCTGGAGGCGCGGACCAGGTCGGCGTAGACCCCGGCGAGACGTTCCTCCAGCTCCGCGGCGAGGCGCAGCGCGGCCGAGGAGTCCGCCACCGAGAAGGGCAGCGCGTAGGCGGGGCTCGCCGCCACCGGCTCCCCGCCGAGGTCGCGGACCGAGCGGGCCAGGGTGTCGCGGGCCGCGCGGTGGGCGTCGTACGCGGAGCGGGCCTCGCCCTGCCGGGGCCTGCCGATCCGGCCGCCGACGACCCCGTAGCCGTACACCGCCGCGTGCTCCGCCGCCAACGCGGCCTGGAGTGCGGTCAGTTCGGCCTGCTTCGTCTTCTCGCCGTCGCTCACTTCGCCGCCTCCGTCAGCAGATAGGCGTGCACGGACCCGGCCGCCGACACCGATGCCATCAGCCGGGCCAGCTCGCCCGGCACCTCCAGCAGCGCCGCCGCGCGCCGGTCCGCCACGGTCCGTTCGGCGGACGCCAGCGAGGTCAGCGCCTCCTCGCGGTCGGCGGACGCGGTGGGCACCGGCGAGGGCGACTTCCCCGCCTTCGCGCCCTTCTGCGTCTGATCGGCCTGGTCGTCGGGGCCGGCCTCTTCCTGGCCGGGCGGCAGCTCGCCGGGGCGGTGACGGTCATGGGCGAGAGCTTCTATCCCGCCTACCTGGACCCCTCTCCCCTGCTCGCCCTGCTGGTCGCGCTCGCGGTCCCGGCATGCGCGGTGCTGGTGACGCTGCTGGCCATGCGCGGGGTGGTCATCGAGCCGCTCGGCGTGGTCCGTACCGCCGTGCCCGCCCGGCGCCGGCTGTGGTGGCGGCTGCTGCTGCCGCTGGCCGGACTGGCGCTGCTCTACCCGATGATCGGGCAGGGGCACTCGGGCGGCGACTTCAACCAGTACCTCGTCATCGTCGGTGTCCTGCTGTTCCTGATCGGCGTCACCGCTCTGCTGCCCTGGCTGGTGGAACGCGCCGTCGCCCGGCTCGATCCGGGCCCGCTGTCCTGGCAACTGGCGGTGCGCAGGCTTCAATTGAGCAGCGGTACGGCGGCGCGTACGGTCAACGGCGTCGCGGTCGCGGTGGCCGGCGCCATCGCGCTCCAGATGCTCTTCGCGGGCGTGCAGGGCCAGTACGAGAAGAACACCGGGAAGGACCCCTCCCGCGCCCAGCTGGAGATCGCCCTCTCCGACCACGGCCGCGTCGGCCCGGCCGCCGCCGCGGTCGCCCGGACCAAGGGGGTGCGTGCCTCGGTGGGACTGGCCACCGCCTCGCTCGGCGAGAAGCCGCGGGACGCGGACGCCGCGCTCGACGTGATCGTGGGTGACTGCGCCTCGCTGCGCGAGCTGGCGCACCTGCCGTCCTGCCGCGACGGCGACACCTTCGCCCTCGCCGGTCCGGAGTACGGCACAGAGTTCGACCGCGCCTCCCGCGACGCCGTGCTGCGTCCCGGCCATGACGCCTACATCGACCCCGGGTACGCCGACGTCCGGGGCCTGTCGGTGCCGGTCGCGGTACCGCGGCACCTGCGCTGGGCGACGGCCCGCGGGGACTCGCTGATGCCCCGCGCCAACGGCCTGCTGGTCACCCCGGCCGCGCTCCCGAAGGCAGCCGGACCCGCGCTGTCCGGCGAGGTCTTCGTACGGATGGACCAAGCCCTGCCGGACGTGCAGGAGTACGTGCGCAACACCGCCGCGCGGGTCGACCCGGTCGCGGACATCATGGCCGTGACGCCGACCGAGACGTCCGCCCGGTACACCTCGCTGCGCACCGGCATGCTGATCGGCGCCTCCTGCGTGCTGATGCTGATCGGGGCGAGCCTGCTGGTCTCCCAGTTGGAGCAGTTGCGCGAGCGGCGCAAGCTGCTGTCGGCGCTGGTCGCGTTCGGCACCCGGCGCCGCACACTCGGCCTGTCGGTGCTGTGGCAGGCGGCCCTCCCGATCACGCTGGGCCTGCTGCTGGCCGCGGCGGTGGGTGTGGGCCTCGGGGCGGTGCTGCTGCGGATGTCGGCGGCCGAGGTGAGCGTGGTCTGGCCCGACGTCCTGGCGCTGACCGGCGTCGGCGCGGGCGTCGTCCTCGCGGTCACCCTCCTCACCCTGCCACCCCTGCTCCGCATGACCCGCCCCGACGGGCTGCGCACCGAGTGACGACTCAGTCCGTCGCGCCCAGGATCCGTACGGGCAGCGGGGCCATCGCCTCGCGCAGGGCCGCGGCCAGCTCCTCGTACTCGGCGGAGCGGGCCGCGGCCGTGCGCATGGCGAGGGCGATGCGGCGGCTCGGGGCCGGACCGGCGAAGGAGCTGGTGAGGACCTTGCTGCCACGGGTCGCCTCCAGCCGTATCGCGGTGCGCGGCAGCAGGGTGCAGCCGAGGCCGCCGGCGACCAGCTGGACCAGGGTGGAGAGTCCGGCGGCGGTCGTGGTGACCGGGGCCGCGCCACCGCCCCGGATCTCCCGGCCGGCCTCCCGGCAGATCTCCAGCGCCTGGTCGCGCAGGCAGTGCCCCTCGTCCAGCAGCAGCAGGTTCAGCTCGCGCAGCGCCTCGCGCGGGATGCCGCTGCGGCAGCCGAGTTCGTGGCCGAGCGGGGTGACGAGCACGAAGTCCTCGTCGAACAGCGGAAGTTCGCTCACACCGGGCACACCGAGCGGCACGGCGAGCAGCAGCAGGTCGAGCCGTCCGGAGTGCAGGCCCTCCAGCAGGCTGGCGGTCTGCTCCTCGTGCACCTGGAGGTCGAGCTGCGGATAGCGCTCGTGCACCAGCCGCAGCACGGTCGGCAGCAGATAGGGGGCGACGGTCGGGATGGCGCCGAGCCGCAGCACCCCGGTGAAGGGCGCCCGTACCGCCTCGGCCTCCTCCAGCAGCGCGCCCATCTCGGCCAGCACCGCCTTGGCCCGCACCGCGAGCCGCTCCCCGGCGGTCGAGAGCAGCACCTTGCGGGTCGTACGCTCCACCAGGGCCACACCGAGGGTCTCCTCCAGCGCGGCGACCGCCCCGGACAGCGCCGGCTGGCTCATCCCGATGGCGGCGGCCGCGTCCCGGAAGTGCAGATGCTCGGCGACCGCGGTGAAGGCCCGCAGCTGCGCCAGGGTCGGCTGCTTCCGCTTGCCACTACTGATGGTCACTGATAGCCACCTCCGATCAACCAGACCGAGTGTAGCTATTTCACTAATCAATCCACCCTGTGCCACCATCGGCCCAGTCCAACCCATGGGAGACATCCCGCAAGCTGGGGTGTCCCCGCGCTGCAAGGAGAGCACGTGCTCACTGTCGGTGACAAGTTCCCCGAGTTCGAACTGACCGCCTGCGTCTCGCTGGAGAAGGGCAAGGAGTTCGAGACGATCGACCACAAGACCTACGAGGGCAAGTGGAAGATCGTCTTCGCGTGGCCCAAGGACTTCACCTTCGTGTGCCCGACCGAGATCGCCGCCTTCGGCAAGCTGAACGACGAGTTCGCCGACCGTGACGCGCAGGTCCTCGGCTTCTCCGGTGACTCCGAGTTCGTCCACCACGCCTGGCGCAAGGACCACCCGGACCTGACCGACCTGCCGTTCCCGATGATGGCGGACTCCAAGCACGAGCTGATGCGCGACCTGGGCATCGAGGGCGAGGACGGCTTCGCCAAGCGCGCCGTCTTCATCGTCGACCAGAACAACGAGATCCAGTTCACCATGGTGACCGCCGGCTCCGTCGGCCGTAACCCCAAGGAGGTCCTGCGGGTCCTCGACGCCCTCCAGACGGACGAGCTGTGCCCGTGCAACTGGAGCAAGGGCGACGAGACCCTCGACCCGGTCGCGCTGCTGGCGGGTGAGTGACCCGTGTCCCTCGACTCGCTGAAGTCCCGCGTCCCGGACTACGCCAAGGACCTGAAGCTCAACCTGGGCTCGGTCATCGGCAACTCCGACCTCCCCGCGCAGCAGCTCTGGGGCACCGTGCTGGCGACCGCGATCGCCTCGCGCTCCCCCATCGTGCTGCGTGAGCTGGAGCCGGACGCGAAGGCGGCCCTCTCGCCCGAGGCGTACGACGCGGCCAAGTCCGCCGCCGCCATCATGGCGATGAACAACGTCTTCTACCGCACCCGGCACCTGCTGTCGGACCACGAGTACGGCACCCTGCGCGCCGGTCTGCGGATGAACGTCATCGGCAACCCCGGCGTCGACAAGGTCGACTTCGAGCTGTGGTCCTTCGCGGTCTCCGCGATCAACGGCTGCGGTCTGTGCCTCGACTCGCACGAGCAGGTGCTCCGCAAGGCCGGTGTCGAGCGCGAGGTGATCCAGGAGGCGTTCAAGATCGCCTCGGTGGTCCAGGCGGTCGGCGTCACCCTTGAGGCCGAGGCCGTCCTGGCCGAGTAGTACCCCCGCCCGAAGGCCCCGCTCACACCTGCTGAGCGGGGCCTTCGGTGGTTTCGCGGGTGTCCTCGGGGGCGGTGCCGGCCGGCTCCGCATCGGCCGGGACGGCGGACTCGTCCCCGGCCGCCGCGGCCGCCGGGTCCCCGATCTCCGTCGCCGGCCAGTCCTGCTCGGCCGAGTACTTCCGCAGGTATCCCACCACCGTGTTCGTCACGGCCACCAGCGGTACGGCGACCACCGCGCCGCCGATGCCCGCCACCATGCCGCCGGCCGCGACCGTGAGGACCACCGCGAGCGGGTGGACCCGCACCGCCCGGCCCAGGATGAACGGCTGGAGCACGTGGCCCTCGATCTGCTGGACCGCGAGCACCACCACCAGTGTCATCAGGGCGGTGAACACGCCCTGCGTCACCAGCGCGACGACGATGGCGAGCGCGCCGGAGGCGACCGCGCCGACCAGCGGGATGAACGAGAACAGGAAGATGAAGACCGCCAGCGGCACCGCCATCGGCACATCGAGGAAGTAGATGCCGAGGCCGATGAATATGGCGTCGATCAGCGCGACCAGCACCGTGCCGCGCACGTACGCGGTCAGGGTGGCCCAGGCGCGCGGACCGGCACCGGCGACGCCCGGACGGGCGGCGGCGGGCACCAGCTTCAGGAACCACTCCCAGATCCGCCTGCCGTCGTAGAGCAGGAAGAGCGTGGAGAAGAAGACCAGCAGGATGCCGGTCAGCGCCTCGACGACGACCTGGACTCCTTCGAGGCCCGCCGAAGTTATCTGGTCGGTGTTGGCTCCGACGGCCTCGCGCAGGTTCTTGGCGATCTGGTTGATCTGCTTGTCGGTGACGTGGAACGGGCTCTTCAGCAGCCAGTTGCGCAGATCGTCGATGCCGTTCTGGATCTGGCTGGAGAGGGTGTCGATGTTCTCCATGACCTGCCAGGTCACGAACCAGCCCAGCAGCCCGATGATCACGAAGCCCGATATGGCGGTGAGCGCCGTCGACGGACCGCGCGGCATGCCGTACCGCATCAGCCGGGCCACGGTCGGCTGGAGCAGCGCGGTCACCAGCAGGGCCACCACGAACGCGAACACCACGAGCTGCACGGCGCTGATGACCCGCATCAGCACCCAGACCGTGCCGGCCAGCACCAGCAGGCGCCAGCCCGCCTCGGCCGCAACCCGCACTCCCCACGGCACGGCGTGCGCGGGGTCGGGACGCGGGGCGGACGGAGCCGGGCGCGGCGCGGGTACGGCCACCGACTCGGGGGGTCCCTCGGGGCCGCCGTGCTCCTTCTGGACCTCTGCGCGGCGCTCGTCCAGGCGCTCGCTCATCTCGGTCAGTCCGGCACCGAGCCGGCCGAGCCATCCTGGCATTCGCGTCATGTTCCGTACCCTTCCCCCGCGTTCCGGGCCCACTCCGGCGTGCTTCGTCACGCGGAGGAGCCGTGCGAGGACGACCGTACCGTGCGAAAGCCCCTCACCCCGTGAGGGGGAGGGGCTGCGCGCGGCCGGGTGTCACGAGCCGCTCAGTACCAGTGGTTGGCCTGCCAGAAGGTCCACGCCTCGCACGGACTGCCGTAGCGGCTGTCCATGTAGTTGAGGCCCCACTTGATCTGGGTGGCCGGGTTGGTCTGCCAGTCGGCGCCCACCGAGGACATCTTGGAGCCGGGCAGGGCCTGGAAGAGACCGTAGGCACCGGAGGAGGCGTTCACGGCACGGTAGTTCCAGCTCGACTCGTGGTCGACGATGTTGCTGAAGCACTGGAACTGGCCGGCGCCCACCATCTGACGGGCCATGGCCTGGATCTGGGCGACGGAGTAGCTGCTCTGCGGAGCGAAGCTGGAGGCGTCGCGGACATCGCTGCGGCTGGCGGCGGCGGCAGCCTTCGTCTCGGCCCGCTCCTTCGCCAGCTCGGCCGCCTTCTCGGCGTCCTTCTTCTTGGCGATGGCCGTCTCGGCGGCGGCCTTGCGGGCCGCTGCCTCCGCGTCCTTCTTGGCGCTCGCGTCGGCCGCGATGGCCTGAGCGTCCGCCTGCTGCGTCAGGGACGCGGTCTGAACCTGCGCCTGCTGATCCGCGGGGAGCTCAGCGAGGAGCGTGGTGTCGGCAGCCGTCGGCTCGGCGTCGTTGTTCTGCGCGACGCTGCCCGAGGCAACTCCGACGACGCTTCCTACGGCGGTGACCGCGGTGGCGGAGGCCACTGCGAATCCCCGGACCGAAATCCGGCTCACACGGTTTCCTTCCAGCATCGCCCGCTTCGGTGACCGTGGCGGACGCAATCGTGCCCCCGACACTGGCCTCCCAACTGAAGGGTCACAGGAGACACGGGCCCGGTGGGAACTCCCGCACGGGGAGCGCCGCGTGATGCTCGGGCGGCATACGACGACGCTATGGAGTTGGCGACTTGCTCCGTGGATCGCGCCTGCCGGGGGGCTGGAACGTGCCTCGGGGTACAGGTGTGTCGTATGCGGGGCCTGACAGGACTGAGACTCTGCCGTAACCCGGCGGCGAGTGGCAATTCCGAGTTGCGTGTGAAAGCTCACACCTCGTTTGGCCCAAGGGAATTCAGGAAATACCCGCGCACGCAGACGCCGCCCGGCTAAGCTCTTCGGCTTCTCCGGGCGGCGCCTGTGGTTGTCCGAGGACGGGTCAGATGTGGCCGTCCTCCAGCATTTCGGTCACCAGCGCCGCGATCTGGGACCTTTCGGACCGGTTCAGCGTGACGTGCGCGAAGAGCGGATGCCCCTTCAGCTTCTCCACGACGGCCACCACGCCGTCGTAGCGGCCGACACGCAGGTTGTCCCGCTGCGCCACGTCATGGGTGAGCACCACCCGCGAGTTGGCGCCGATCCGGGAGAGCACCGTCAGCAGCACGTTGCGCTCCAGCGACTGCGCCTCGTCCACGATCACGAAGGCGTCGTGCAGCGAACGGCCGCGGATGTGGGTGAGCGGGAGGACCTCCAGCATCCCGCGCGCCGTGACCTCCTCGATGACCTCCCGGCTGGTGACCGCGGAGAGCGTGTCGAAGACCGCCTGGGCCCAAGGGCCCATCTTCTCCGACTCGCTGCCCGGCAGATAGCCGAGTTCCTGCCCGCCGACCGCGTACAGCGGCCGGAAGACCATCACCTTCTGGTGCTGGCGGCGTTCCAGGACCGCCTCCAGGCCGGCGCAGAGCGCCAGCGCCGACTTGCCGGTACCCGCGCGGCCGCCCATGGAGAGGATGCCGACGTCCGGATCGAGCAGCAGGTCGAGCGCGATGCGCTGCTCGGCGCTGCGGCCCTTGATGCCGAACGCCTCCCGGTCGCCCCGCACCAGCCGGACGTTGCCGTCCGCGGTGACGCGGCCGAGCGCCTTGCCCCGCTCGGACTGGATGGTCAGCCCGGTGTGCACGGGCAGCTCGGACGCCTCGGGGACGAACACATGGCCTTCCTCGAAGAGGATGTCCACCTGTTCACCGGGGAGCGTGAGCTCGGACATGCCGGTCCAGCCGGAGGAGTCCGTGATGGCGAGTTCGGCGCGGTACTCCTCGGCCAGCAGGCCGACCGAGGACGCCTTGATCCGGAGCGGCAGGTCCTTCGACACGACGGTGACGTCGAACCCCTCGGCCTGGAGATTCCGGGCCACCGCCAGGATGCGGGAGTCGTTGTCCCCCAGGCGGTAGCCGCTGGGCAGCACGCTGGGGTCCGAGTGGTTGAGCTCGACACGGACGGTTCCGCCGAGTTCCCCGATCGGGATGGGGGCGTCGAGCCGGCCGTACCTGACCCGGTAGTCGTCCAGCAGGCGCAGGGCCTGGCGGGCGAAGTAACCGAGTTCGGGATGGTGCCGCTTGGCCTCCAGCTCGGTGACCACGACGATCGGGAGCACTACCTCGTGCTCCTCGAAGCGGGTCACGGCGTTGGGGTCGGCCAGCAGGACGCTGGTGTCGAGAACATAGGTGCGCCGGTCGGGCTTGTGGCGCTTTGTGCTGGTCACCACGGAAGGACGTACCCCCTCGGATGAGGTCGGGGAGCGACGAAGTGGAACTGGACCGGTCTGAGATCCCCGCGCGCGGCGGGCCGCAGACCGGCCCTCCGCCACTGCTGCCGTGCGTGCGAGGCACGGTCGGGCTGGTGCAAAGGACCTCCCGGGCGGGCGACCCCGTGCCGCCCGCTGAGTCCGACGCCCGTGGTTCGGGTGTCGGCCTGAGAGCGTTATGCCCTCGATCTCGCACGACCATGCAGAAGCGGCCACCGGCAGGCCGGTGAACTCCTTGTTACTTCCGGGCGAGGCCGGGTACACAGGAGCACCCCGCCGGACTGGTGCCGGCGGGGTGCCTGGTGTGTCCCGGTGTGTGTCCCGGCCGGGGCGCGGGGCGCCGTCAGCCGCCGTAGCGGCGGTGCCGGGCGGCGTAGTCGCGCAGGGCGCGCAGGAAGTCGACCTTGCGGAAGGCCGGCCAGAAGACCTCGCAGAAGTAGTACTCCGAGTGGGCGGTCTGCCAGAGCATGAACCCGGAGAGCCGCTGCTCGCCGCTGGTGCGGATGACCAGGTCGGGGTCGGGCTGGGCGCCGGTGTAGAGGTGGCGGCCGATCATGTCGACGTCGACGGACTCGGCCAGCTCGGCCATGGTCACGCCCTTGTCCTGGGCGTCGGCCAGCATGGAGCGCACGGCGTCGGCGATCTCCTGGCGGCCGCCGTAGCCGATGGCGACGTTGACCACTATGCCCTCGACATGGGCGGTGCTCTCCTCGGCCTGCTTGAGGGTCTGCTGCATCCCGGCGGGCAAAAGATCGCGGGTGCCGACGTGGTGCACGCGCCAGCGGCCGTCCTCGGCCAGGGTGCGCACGACCCCGTCGATGATGTCCAGCAGGGGGCCCAGCTCGTCCTGGGGCCGGTCGAAGTTGTCCGTGGAGAGCAGCCAGAGGGTGACGACCTTGACGTCGGTCTCGTCGCACCAGCCGAGGAACTCCTCGATCTTCTCGGCGCCGGCCCGGTGGCCGTGGACCGTGCTGGAACCCGCGGCCTTCGCCCAGCGGCGGTTGCCGTCCATGATGACGCCGATGTGCTCCGGCACCGACGCGTGGTCCAGGTGACCTTCCACCCGGCGTGCGTAGACCCTGACCAGCAGGCCGCGCAGCTTGTCGCGCAGGTTCACGTGAGAGCCCCTCCAAAACACCGCGGTTGCGGTTCCCGCGGACGCCGAGCCTACCCGCGCCGCGCACGCCCAAGAAAAACGGGCCGGTCCGTGGGGGGGGATACGGACCGGCCCGAGGGGGGGTTTCCACCATAACCCTTCGTGAGGGCGGAAGCGTGCCCCGGCGCGCCACAACTACGCTGCGGAGTCGCCCGGCGACGGCGAGGTGAGCGCGGAATGCTTGGTTCAGGGGTATGTGGTGGCCGATTCACACCGGATTCCCAGGCGATCCGTTCTCCCCGCGAACGATCATCAGGTTTTTACGCCACTTCAGCGACTCCGGCGAGCCCGGTCCGGGGTCCCTCCCACGGACGACCCCGCCGACGAACGGTGACTTGACCATTCCGCTAAGCGACGGCCTCGGCGACGGCCGGTTTCCGGGCCACGAACAGATGGCGCGTGCTGTGCGCCACGAACGGGCCGCCCGCCGTGATCTGCCCGTGCAGCGCCCGCAGCCGCTCCTCGTACGCCTCGACGGTGAAGCCCGGCACCATCCAGATCACCTTGCGCAGGAAGTGCACGACGGCGGCGATGTCGTGGAACTCCATCCGCAGCCGCGCCGTCCGCAGCTCCTCGACCTCCAGCCCGGCCGCCTCCGCCCCTTTCCGCTCCCGCTCGGGGTCGCGGACCGCACGCACCGTCTCCGGCTGCGGCCCGAGGAAGTACTCCACCAGCTCGAACGCGCTCGCCGGTCCGACGTGCTGGGCGAAGTAGGTGCCTCCCGGCCGGAGCACCCGAGCGATCTCGGGCCAGTCCGGGGTCACGGGGTGGCGGCTCAGAACCAGGTCGAAGGTCGCGTCGGTGAAGGGCAGGGGCGCGGTGTCCGGTGCGGCGACGACCACCGCTCCGTGCGGGGCGAGCAGTGCGGTCGCCCTGGCCGCGTTCGGGGGCCAGCCCTCGGTGGCCGCCAGCACGGTGGGGCGGGCCGGGGCGGCCTGTCTCAGCGCGAAGTCGAGTACCTCGCCGCCGCCGGTCTGGAGGTCGAGCGCCGCCCGCGCCCGCGCCAGCCGCTCCCCCGCCGAACGGGCGTAGCCCCACTCCGGCCGCTCCTCCGTGGCCCGGCCCGCGAACCAGGAGAAGTCCCAGCCGTCGGTGGGCACGGCGGCGCCTTCGGCCACCAGCTCCTCGAAAGTCCTGTCCATGGGGGCATGGTCCTGGAGCGGTGGGCCGGGCGTCACGGGGTTTTCGTGGCCGGGCCGTCGAGGACCAGGAGCACGAACCCCTCCTCGTCGGGCTCCCCCACCCGCGTGAAGCCGTGCTTCTCCAGCAGGGCGACGGAGGCGGTGTTGCCGCCGAAGGGGTCGGCGTACAGGGGGCGTACGGGCTCCTCCTCGGCGAGGAAGCGGCCGAGGGCGCGGCTGCCTATGCCCCGGCGCCAGTAGGGGCGGCCCAGCCAGTAGCCGACGAAGCGTCTGCCTCCTTGCGTCCAGGAGACGACATTGCCCGCGACCTCGCCGTCCACGGTGACCGTCCGCACCAGGCAGTCGGGGTCGGGGAAGATGCGGGTGCGCCAGTGGGTGAGGAAGGCGTCACGGGGGCGCGGGGTGAACCGGGACCTGCGGACGGCTTCCGGGTCGTGCTCGAAGGCGAGGAAGATCTCGAGGTCGTCCTCGGTCACGCCGCGCAGGCGTACGTCTTCTGGCTCGGCTGTCATGGTCCGGAGTGTGGCAGGGGGCACTGACAATCGCGTGCGGCCGGTGGACGGTGGGTACGGTCCCCGCGGAGGTGGGGCGGATGGCGCGCTGGCGGGACGGCCACGGGACTCTGACGGTGCATCGGCCGGGGGGCGAGGTGTGTGTCCCGGTGGAGCTGGCGGTCTCCTACCGGGCGCGGACCCGGGGGCTGCTCGGGCGGGACGCGGTGGAGGGTGCGCTGCTGCTGTCGCCGGCCGTGAGCGTGCACACCTTCGGGATGCGAATGGCCATCGACGTGGCGTACCTGGACCGTTCGCTGCGGGTGCTGGCCGTACGCACGATGGTGCCGGGGCGGCTGGGCCTGCCCCGGCTCCGGTCCCGGCACGTACTGGAAGCCGGGGCCGGGGTGATGGC
>NZ_MUNH01000266.1:0-4050 GCF_002154615.1 Streptomyces recifensis | reverse complement strand
CCCCTCGCCGAAGGCGTCGTCGAGCAGGACGGCCTCGCCGTCCTGCTCGACGACGCCTTCGGCGAGGGGTGTGCGTTCGGCGACGGGTTTTCCGCCAAGCATGGCGCGCAGCCGGGGTCGTACGGCGCGGGCCCGCAGGACGCGGTTGACCTCGCGCCAGGTGACGTCACCGGCGTACGAGATCACCCGGGCGGCCTCGTAGACCTGGCGGAGCAGGGTGTCGGCGTCGAGGAGGCCGAGTTCGGCGGCGACCTGGTCCTGTTCCTGCAGGGCGAGGCGGTCGGTGGCGCGGCCGGTGACGAGGTGGAGGGCGTCGCGGGCGTCGAGGAGGCGGCGGCGGGCGTCGTCGAGGCCCTCGCGGGGTGCGTCGGCGAGCCAGGAGGCGGCGACGGCCCGCAGGGCGGTGGCGTCGCGGAGTCCGCCGCGGGCCTCCTTGAGGTCGGGTTCGAGGAGGAAGCGGAGTTCGCCGTGGCGTTCGGCGCGTTCGGCGCAGAGTTCCTGGAGTTCGGGGAGGCGTCTGGGCGCCTGGTTGCGCCAGTCGGCGAGGATCGCGGTACGCAGTCCGGCGGTGAGGCCGAGGTCGCCGGCGAGGTGGCGGGCGTCGAGGAGGCCGAGCTGGACCTTGAGGTCCTCGCCGGCGGTCTTCCGGGCCTCGGCGGAGGTGCGGACGGAGTGGTCGAGGCTGATGCCGAGGTCCCAGACGGGGTACCAGAGCCGGTCGGCGAGGGCGGCGACGGCGGCGGGGTCGCTGCCGTCGTGCAGGAGCAGCAGGTCGAGGTCGCTGCGGGGGGAGAGTTCGCCGCGTCCGTAGCCGCCGACGGCGACGAGGGAGATGCCCTTGGCGGTGGGGGCGGCGGCGGTGAAGAGGCCGGTCAGCCAGTCGTCGGTGAGTCCGGCGAGGGCGGTACGGCGCGGCGGCCCGGACCGCGCCCCCTCGCTGAGGAGGTGCAGCCGGGCCGCCGCGTAGCCGCTGGGTCCCGTGTCGTCGGTCTTGTGGTCGTCCGTGCGCGTCACCCAGCGACTCCTGTCTTTCCTCGTGTCAGAGCGCGTCCGGGCCGCGCTCGCCGGTGCGGACGCGGACTGCGGTCTCGACGGGCAGCGACCAGACCTTGCCATCCCCGATCTTGCCGGTGCGGGCGGCCTTGACGAGGACGTCGATCAGCTGTTCGGCGTCCTCGTCCTCGGCCAGCACCTCGATGCGGATCTTGGGAACGAGGTCGACGGTGTACTCGGCGCCCCGGTAGACCTCGGTGTGCCCGCGCTGGCGGCCGTAGCCGCTGGCCTCGGTGACGGTGAGTCCGTGGACACCGAACGCCTGGAGGGCTTCCTTGATCTCGTCGAGCCGGTGCGGCTTGACGACCGCCGTGATGAGCCTCATGCGTCCACCTTCTTGTTCTTCGCGGCGGCGAGCGCCTGGGCCGTGGAGCCGCCGACGACTCCGCCGCCGGTGCCGCTGAAGTCGTACGCGGTCTCGGCGTGCTGGGACTGGTCGATGCCGGAGACCTCCTCGTCCTCGGGGACCCGCATGCCGAGGGTCTTGTCGAGGAGGAAGGCGAGGACGGCGGAGGCCAGCAGGGAGTAGGCGAGGACGGCGAAGACGCCGGCGCACTGCTTCCAGAGCTGGTCGAAGGAGTGGTCGCCGTAGAAGACGCCGGCCGCGTCGGACTGGCCCTTGCCGGTGGCGAAGAAGCCGATGAGCAGGGAGCCGACGATGCCGCCGACCATGTGGACACCGACGACGTCGAGGGAGTCGTCGTAGCCGAACTTGAACTTCAGCCCGACGGCGGCGGCGCAGGCGACTCCGGCGATGGCGCCGACGGCGATCGCGCCGAGGGGGGAGACGGCACCGCCGGACGGGGTGATGGCGACGAGTCCGGCGACGGCACCGGAGGCGGCGCCGAGGGTGGTGCAGGCGCCGTGCCGGATCTTCTCGTAGGCGAGCCAGGCCAGCATGGCGGCGGCGGTGGCGACCTGGGTGTTGACGAACATCAGGGCGCCCACGCCGTCGTCGTTGCCCAGCCAGGAGCCGGCGTTGAAGCCGAACCAGCCGAACCACAGCAGTCCGGCACCGAGCATGACCAGCGGCAGGCTGTGCGGGCGCATCGGGTCCTTCTTGAAGCCGACGCGCTTGCCGATGACCAGGATGACGCCGAGGGCGGCGGCACCGGCGTTGATGTGGACGGCGGTGCCGCCCGCGAAGTCGATCACGCCGAGCTTGAAGGCCCAGCCGTCGGAGGCCCAGACCCAGTGGGCGACCGGGATGTAGACGACCGTGGCCCACAGGGCGACGAAGAGGGCCCAGGCCGAGAACTTGACCCGGTCGGCGAGGGCTCCGCTGATCAGGGCGGGGGTGATGATGGCGAACATCATCTGGAAGACCATGAAGACGAACACCGGGATGGTGTAGCCCGGCCAGAGTTCCGTCAGCCCGACGTTGCTCAGTCCGAGCCAGTCGGCGTTCCAGCCGATGAAGGCGGAGCCGGAGCCGAAGGCCAGGGAGAAGCCGTAGAGCACCCAGAGGAGCGTGACGATCCCGATGCTGATGAAGCTCATCATCAGCATGTTGAGGGTGCTCTTGACGCGGACCATGCCTCCGTAGAAGAAGGCCAAGCCCGGTGTCATGAGCAGCACCAGGGCGGAACAGATCAGCATGAAGCCTGTGTTCGCGGAGGACAGTTTGGGTGCCTCCGCGGCAAGCGTGATGGCTGCTGCCATCGGCGTCTCCTCATCGGTTGTACGGCCCCGTGCGGGCGGTGCCTGGGCGGTCCGGTCAAGTGAGGGGTGGGCCGGTTATGCGCCAGAGACTGACGCAGCGCGGTTTCGACCGGGGCCCCCGGCTGTTTCGCGGGGGTGACGAAGGCACCTGGCGTGTTACGCCTCCATGAACTGCCCGCTGCCGGGCACACCGGTCGTTATCGTGGCGCAACCGGCGCCGGGCTCGCCGTAGCGACAGGCGGGTGGGGGCATACGTGAACCGGCCGCGTCCGGCCTCTCGATGACCTGGCATGGGGGAGCCGAGTCGGGCAGTTCGGGAGGACCGGCCGCGGCCGGGGCATGGGGTGGTGCGGGCTTCTCAGCCCGCGTCGGCGCTCTCCGGGAGGTCGACGGCGAGCTGTTCGGTGAGGTCGACGACGACGGAGAGGTCTCCGAAGTCCCGCACGGCCGCGCCGACCGTCTTGCGGATGCGGGTGTTGACCCGCTCCGAGCGGACCTTGCGGGCGGTCTCCATGGCCTGGGAGGCGTAGGCGCTGCCCCGCTCGGGCTCGCGCTGGAGGAGGTGCACGGTGGCCATGCCGATCAGGTTGAGCGCGTAGGACCGCTGGTGTTCGCCGTCCTTGGCGAACAGGTCGACGGCCTGCTCCATCAGCGGCTGGGCGAGCGAGGCGTAGGTGGGGCTGCGGCCGGCGACGTAGGCGAGGTCGCGGAAGGAGTGCGAGTTCTCGCCGTGCAGCTCGGCCTGGGAGAAGAACCTGATCCAGTCGGGGTCCGGCTCGTCCCAGTCGTCGGCGTCGGCGAAGGTGTCCTCGGCCATGCGGACGGCCCGCTTGCACTTGCCGGGCTGG
Source organism: Streptomyces recifensis (assembly GCF_002154615.1). Classification (NCBI taxonomy): domain Bacteria; kingdom Bacillati; phylum Actinomycetota; class Actinomycetes; order Kitasatosporales; family Streptomycetaceae; genus Streptomyces; species Streptomyces recifensis. The sequence goes on along the minus strand of NZ_MUNH01000266.1, from coordinate 487 downwards.
CCCATGTTGGCGTAGGCGCGGGCCTCCATCGCATACAGCATGGACTGGGTGCGGGGACTGGCGCAGTCCCGGCTGCCGTACTGGGCGAGATGGATGAGTTCGAGGGCGTCGTCGGGGCGGCCGAGGTGGATCATCTGGCGGCTCATGCTGGAGAGCACGTACGAGCCGAGCGGCTTGTCCCCGGCCTCCTTGGCCGCGTGCAGGGCGAGCACGAAGTACTTCTGCGCGGTGGGCTGGAGTCCCACGTCGTACGACATCCAGCCGGCGAGTTCGGCCAGTTCGGCGGCGACCTTGAACAGCTTGCGGGTGGTGGTCTCGGGCTGGGGCTCCTGGAGGAGGTCGGTGACCTCGTGCAGCTGCCCGACGACCGCCTTGCGGCGCAGGCCGCCGCCGCACTGGGCGTCCCACTGGCGGAACATCTTGGTGGTGGACTCCAGCAGCTCCAGCTCGGGGCGGGAGAGCCGGCCGGGCCGGCGGGGTTCGTGCA
>NZ_MUNH01000025.1:0-18110 GCF_002154615.1 Streptomyces recifensis | reverse complement strand
TTGGTGACCAGCTCGCTCACTATCAACTGAGCCGTCTCCACCGTCTTCAGGCCGATCAGGATCCCGCCCGCGTCGCATGCGGTCCTCAGGAAGGACGCGGCGAAGTGGCGGGCCAGCCCGATGCGAGTGCCGTCGCCCTCCAGGACGAGAGAGGCCAGCATCGGTGACGGCGCGTCCCCCGGGAGGCCGTCGGTCGTCTCGGACGGCGCTTTCATCGTGGCTCGCCTCTCTGTCGCCGTCGGGCGCCCCACCCCTACCGCCCGGTCTGTGCAGGGCAGGTTACCCAGGGAAGAGCCGCCGCACCGCATCGCGGCACCGGGGAGCGCGGCAGCGCCGACGACCTCTCGTGGTCGTCCGCCTCGGGCGTCTCGTAGGATTCCGGGGTCAATGGGTGAACAGTGTGAACGAATATTGGGGAGCGCCTGGATGGCGAAGCAAGAGAGCGTCGTGGATCTGGTAGGGCTCCTTTCGGTCGAAGGGCAGGACCTCGCCGCCTCCTGGATCACGGAGGTGTCCCGGTCGCTGGGCCGGCGCGTGAGCGCGGCCGAACTCGAGCGTGAGCTGCGAGAGCTGTACGACGCTCTGGTGGAGGCGCTGCGCCAGGGCGCCGACGACGTGCACTCCGAGCAGATGTCGGAGGTGCGGGCGCTGCTGACGGAGCTGTCCAGGAGCAGGGCGCGAAAGGGCTTCTCGCCGACGGAGACCGCCATCAGCGTCTTCGCCCTGAAGCGTGTTCTCGAGCCCGTGCTGCAGAACGGTTCCTCCGGCGCCGTCCAGGCCTACCTGCAGCTCGGCAGGCTCCTGGACGAGCTGGGCCTTTTCACCATCGAGACGTACACGCAGACGCGGGACGCGCTGATCACCGCACAGGCGGAGCAGCTTCTGGAGCTCTCCACGCCGGTCGTGCGACTGTGGGACGGCGTCATCGCCGTGCCGCTGGTCGGCACGCTGGACTCGGCGCGGACCCAGGTCGTCATGGAGAAGCTGCTCCAGGCGCTGGTCGACACCGGTTCGGAACAGGCGATCATCGACATCACCGGCGTTCCCGCCGTGGACACGCAGGTCGCCCAGCACCTCCTCAAGACCATCGTCGCCGCCCGGCTGATGGGGGCGGAGTGCACGGTGTCCGGCATCAGCCCCCAGATAGCCCAGACCATCGTCGCGCTCGGTATCGAGTTCGACGGCATCGTGACCAAGGCCAGTCTCGCCGACGCGCTCAAGCTGGCCCTGCGCCGGTCCGGTGTGGACACGGTCGTGCAGGAGGGCGGGCTGCGATGAGTGAGCGCATTCCGATCCTGCGCATCGGTGAGAACCTCGTGGTCTCGGTCCAGTTCGACCTGGAGGACCAGACGGTCCTCAACCTCCAGGAGGACCTCGCCGACCAGATCGTGGCGCACTCGGCCCGCGGGGTGGTCATCGACATCAGCGCCCTGGAGATCGTCGACTCGTTCGTCGGGCGGATGCTGGCGACGGTGGCGTCCATCTCACGCGTCCTCGACGCGCGCACGGTCGTGGTGGGGATGCGTCCCGCCGTCGCCATCACGCTCGTCGAACTGGGACTGTCGCTGGGCGGTGTCAGCACGGCGCTGGACCTGGAGAAGGGACTCGCGAAGCTGCGCGAGTCCTCCGATGCGGACCGACGGTGACGGCGCCCTGGAGCAACGAAGCAGAGGTACAGCTGCACCCCGTCGAACGGAACGGCGATGTCGTCCACATCCGCCAGGCCATCCGCGCACTCGCCCAGGCAGGCGGCCTGTCCCTGGTCGACCAGACAAAAATGATCACCGCGGCGAGTGAGCTCGCCCGGAACACGCTCATCTACGGTGGCGGGGGCATGGTCAGGGCCGGTGCGGTCGTCAGGGACGGCAGGCGCGGTGTCGGTGCCGTCTTCGAGGACTCGGGTCCGGGGATCGCCGACATCGACCAGGCGATGACGGACGGCTGGACGTCCGGTTCCGGGATGGGACTGGGGCTCAGCGGATCCCGCCGTCTGGTCGACGACTTCGACCTGCGTACCGCTCCGGGACAGGGCACCACGGTGACCATCATCAAGTGGGCGCGGTGAGCGGCCACACGCTGCTGGACAGCGAGGACGTCGCGTGGTTCCGGGACGACCCGTCGTTGCCCGCCGCGGCCCGCGGTGCAGCGGCCACGCTCGCGCGTCGTCTCGGCCTGGGGAGCCACCGGTCCGCCGAGGTGGCGCTCGCCGTCACCGAGGCCGCCACCAACCTGCGGCGCCACGCCGAGGACGGTGCCCTCCTGCTGCGAGCCGTCCGCGCCGGCGGTTCGGCCGGAGTCGAGTTCCTCACCGTCGACGCGGGACCCGGCATCGCCGACGTGCCGGCGGCGATGGCGGACGGGCGGTCCACCGCCGGCACCCTCGGCATCGGTCTCGGCGCTGTCTCGCGTCTCGCGGACGACTTCGACCTCCATTCGATTCCGGGCCGGGGCACCGCCATGACCGCGCGGTTCTGGAGCCGTGACGGTGAGGGCCACCCCATCGTGCCGGCCGCCGACGGAGCGACCGTGGCAGGACTGACGCGAGCCGTCAGCGGCGAGACCGTGTGCGGCGATGCCTGGGGGGTACGCACGGACGGCGCCAGTGGGGCGCACGATCACGCCATCGTGGTCATGCTCTGCGACGGACTCGGTCACGGACCCCTCGCCGCCCGCGCCGGCGAAGCCGCCGTGCGGGCTTTCCACGACGCACGGGACCTGAGCCCGGAGGGTGTGCTCAACGCCGTCCACCTCGCCCTCCGGGGTACGCGCGGTGGCGCGGTGTCCGTCATGCGGGTCGAGCCCGGCGCTCGGCGAGTCCTGTTCTGCGGGATCGGCAACGTCAGCGGCTACCTCGTGAGCGAGGGCTCCCGGCGTGCTCTGCTGTCGGCCCCCGGAATCGTGGGATCCCACATGCGCCGGCTGCGCACCTTCGAGGAGCCGCTGCCCGAGCACAGCGCCCTGGTCATGCACTCCGACGGCCTCACCGACCGCTGGGACCCGATGACGATGCCGGGTCTGTTCAGCCGGTCGCCTCTCGTCGTCTCCGGTCACCTGCTCCGTGAGGCCGGCGTACGGCGCGACGACGCCAGCGTCGTCGTGGTGAAGGGTGCCTGGTGATCGTCGGATGAGAGGGATGACGGAGAAGGCGGCGACTTTCCGCCTCTCCTCGGCGCAGGAGGTGTTCGGTCTGCGGCGCACCGCCCAGCAGGCCGCGGCGGCTCTGGCTCTCGACCGCCAGGACCAGGTCCGTCTCGCGACGGCTCTGAGCGAGCTGGGACGGGACCGGCTCGGCAGCCCCGCGCTGGAGGTCGCCTTCGGGCTCAACACAGAGGAGCAGCCCCACGCGTTCGTCGTCGTCCTCACGTGGAACGGCGGCAGCCCACCCCGCCAGGAGACGCTCGACCTGGCGGCGAGGCTCGTCCGCGTCGAGTACCGGGCCGGGACCCCCGTGAGTCACATCGTCGTGACGCAAGCTCTTCCCCATGACGGTGCGGGGCCGGACAGCCCCGGAAACCGCTTGGCAGCCGCGCTGGGCACCGAGACGCGTTCCACCGAAGCGGACGATCTGCGAGCGCAGACCCGCGATCTGATCGCGACCCTGGACGAGACCCGCGCCCAGCGCGAGGAGCTTCGCAGGCTCAACGACGAACTGGAGGAGACCAACCAGGGGGTGCTCGCCCTGTATTCGGAGCTGACGAGGGAGCTGGAGACCACCAACAGCGGGGTGCTGGCGCTCCATTCCGAACTGGAGGACAAGCGCCGGCAACTGCAGGAGGCCAGCGAGGCCAAGACGCGGTTCTGGACGAACATCAGCCACGAGTTGCGCACGCCGGTCAACGCCGTCGTCGGTCTCTCCCGTCTCCTGCTGACCCCCGGACCCTCGCCGCTGAGCGCGGAGCAGCAGGAACAGGTCGAGCTCATCGCCGCCTCCGGCCACACCATGCTCGACCTGGTGAGTGACCTTCTTGACGTGGCGAAGGCGGAGGCCGGCCACTTGGAGATCCACGCCGAGCCCGTCGACGTACGCCTGATCGTCACGCATCTGGGCGGCCTGCTCCGCAGTCAGGGCGACGACGGGGTTCGTCTCGTCGTACCGCGACTGGACGACCTGCCGGCACTCGTCACCGACGAGACGCTGCTCGTCCGCATCCTGCGCAACCTGCTGTCGAACGCCATGAAGTTCACCGATCACGGTGAAGTGCGACTCGACGTCGAGGCGGACCCGGACCCACGCATCCCCGCCCTGATCTTCACGATCACCGATACGGGCGTGGGCATTCCGGCCGAGGAGATCGACCGGGTCTTCGAGGCCTTCTACCAGGTCCGCGGTCCGCACCAGCGTGGCAGGCCGGGCACCGGCCTGGGGCTGCCGTACGCCAGGACCCTCGCGGAGCTCCTGGGCGGATCACTCACCCTCACCAGCACGGTCGGCGAAGGGACCCGCGTGCGGGTCCGGGTGCCGGACCTGAGCCGGCCGGGCACGAACGAATCCACGGGTCGGGAAGAGAGACCGTGACCGCCAGAACGCACGACATCGAGCCGGCGACCGTCCTGGTCGTCGACGACAACGAGACGAACCGGTACGTCCTCACCACCTGGCTCCGCCGGGCGGGACACACCGTCGTCGGTGCGGGCACCGGAGAAGAGGGGCTCGCGTACCTGCGCAGCTCGGAAGCGGTTCCGGACATCGCCATCATCGATGTCCGGCTGCCCGACATGAGCGGATTCGAGGTCAGCGAGCGCATCAAGCAGGACCCGTCGACGGGGTATCTGCCGGTCATCCAGATCTCCGCCGCGGCCATCAGCCCCGAGGACCACATCGAGGGCCTGAGCCGAGGCGCCGACGCCTATCTGGACCAGCCGCTCGATCCCGGCGAACTCGTCGCCACCGTCGCCGCCACCCTGCGCTACGCCCGTGCCCGGCAGAGAGCGGAAAAGCTGGCGCAGCGTCTCAACACACTGAACCAGGTGACGCTTCGGGTCTACAGCGCCACCGAGTTCCCGTCCTTCGCCCGGCGGGTCACCAGCGGCACGGCCGACGTGCTGTCCGGCCCCGCCTGCGCCCTCTTCCTCTCCCCCCAGGCGCAGGCGGTCCAGGCGACGACCGAGGGGCCCGGAGCAGCCGTCGCGCTCCGTCCCGCTCGGCCCGCGCTCCTGAACGAGCTGGCCGCCGGTGTCGGGCTCGAACAGGACGCGGGGGTCCGCCTGCTACGCGTGCCCGAGGCGCGGTGGCGTTCGCTGTCGCCCCCGGACCATCTGGCGGGCGACGTGGCCCTCGCGCTCTCCCGCACGAAGCGTGGCCGTCCTCCTGTCTGCGTCGCCGTTCCGGCCGCGGCCGTGCGGAGCGCCGACGACGAGCGCCTGCTTCAGCAGTTGGCCAACACCGGGGCCCTGGCGCTGGAGGCGCTGCGCACCTACAGCGAGGAACACGCCCTCGGACTCGCTCTGCAGCGTTCCTTCCTCCCGAAAGAGCTGCCGTCGGTCCCCGGTGCCGACCTGGCCGTCCGCTACCGGCCCGCCTCGGAGCACGCCGAGATCGGCGGTGACTTCTACGAGGCGGTGGAGACGGCGGACGGGCTGCTGCTCGCCATCGGGGACGTCGTCGGCCACTCGGTCACCGCCGCCACCGTGATGGGCGAGGTCCGCCACGCCCTGCGCGCCTATGCCATCGAAGGACATCCGCCGCAGCGCATCCTGGAGGCCCTGGAGAGGCTGCTGGGACAGTCCCAGCCCGGTATCACCGTGACGCTCTGTCTGGTGCTCGTGGAACCCGGCGGACGCCGGCTGCACATCGCCAACGCCGGACACATTCCCCCCCTCGTGATGGAACCGGGGGCCGCCCCGCGTTTCCACGATCCCCACGGCCCTCTCCTCGGTCTCGGCCTGCCGCAACCGGCTCCCACCACCGTGCTGTTGCCGCGTGGAGGCCGTCTCCTGATGGTCACCGACGGACTCGTCGAAGTACGGACGGCACCTCTGGACGTGACGCTGACGGAGTTCCGGGAGACCGTGGCAGGCGGCCCGGAGAACATCGACGAGCTGTGCGACCGGCTACTGGCCCGGTTCGGACAGAACAAGGACGACGACATCGCCGTGATCGCGGCCTCGTTCACCGGCCGTCAGTAACGCGCCGCCGAGGCCCTCCGCGCATCCGCCCGATCAGCGGGCCGCGGTCGCCTGTGTGACGCCTTCATGGTCGAAGGCGTCACACGGTGCCGCACAGAAGCGTCTTCGCCGCCGTGGTGGCTCAACAGCCAAGGCTCCAGTGGCGAGCCCGCGCGCTCGCCCTTGCCGATGAAGGCCCCCCACCCCGGCCGCGACACCTTTCCACGCTCCGAAGCGGACGACCGGCGCGTGATCACTGGCGCCACCCCGAGTGCTTCCAACAGCAGGTTTGCGCACCTCGAAGATCGAATCCGCCCCCTTCGCGCTGTATCCCCGGATCACGCGCGCTGGTTCGCTTGGCACAGCACACCGGTATCCGGAGCACCACCGGCCGATCCGTTCACCGTCGCCCGCGGTGTACTCCGGAGCCGTCATCCGCCACAGCCGTTCGCCGTCACCTGCTCACCTCTGTGATGGGAGGAAAGTGTCCACACCGGACATCGTCCCCGCTTCCGCCGTCGACGGGCCCGAACCCGGCCCCCCGGCCGACCGGCCGGCCACCAGCCTGGGCACCCGGGCGGCCCGCCGGCTCGCCACCACCACCAAGTCGCGACCGCAGATGCAGGGCATCTCCTCGCGGTGGCTGCTGAAGTCGCTGCCGTGGGTGGACGTACGGGGCGGTACCTACCGGGTCAACCGGCGCCTCCAACTGCGCACCGGCCGGGGGCGCGTGCACTTCGAGCAGAACGGCGCGGACGACATCCGGGTCGTCCCGCAGACGCTGACGGAGCTGCCGGTCCTGCGCGGTTACCCGGACCTCGACGTACTGCGGGAGCTGGCCTCCCGTTTCCGGCCGCAGGAGGTGCGGCCCGGACAGGTGCTGTTCGAGGCCGGGCAGCCGGTCACCGAGGCGTACCTGGTGGTGCACGGCCGCTTCACGCGGTACACGGCGGGCAAGTACGGGGAGGAGGAGATCCTCGGGGTCGTCACCGACGGCGGGCAGCTGGGGGACGAAGCGGTCGGGCAGTCCGATCCGCTGTGGCCGGCCTCGGTCCGGGCGGAGACCGCCGGCGTCGTACTGGTGCTGCCCTGGGCGGCCGTGCGGGAACTGACCGACCGGGTGCCGTCCCTCGGCACCCATCTGCGGGCGTACGCCGAGCGGCAGGCCAGGCCCATGAACCGCAAGGGCGAGGCCGAAGTGCCCGTCCAGGCCGGCCACGTGGGCGAGGAGACGCTGCGAGGCGGCTTCGTGGACTACGAACTCGCGCCGCGCGAATACGAGTTGTCGCTCACCCAGACCGTACTGCGGGTCCACACCCGCGTCGCCGACCTCTACAACGAGCCGATGGACCAGACCGCCGAGCAGTTGCGGCTGACCGTGGAGGAGATCCGCGAACGGCAGGAGTGGGAGCTGGTCAACAACCGCGAGTTCGGGCTCCTCCACAACATCGACCACGGCCAGCGGATCAGCACCCACAGCGGCGCGCCGACGCCGGACGACCTGGACGAGCTGCTGACGATGCGTCGCAGCACCAAGGTGTTCCTCGCGCATCCGAAGGCGATCGCGGCGTTCTTCCGGCAGTGCAACCGGCGCGGGCTGGTGCCGGGCACCGCCCACGTCGACGGGCGCGAGGTGCCGGCGTGGCGCGGTGTGCCCCTCCTCCCGTGCGGCAAGATCCCCGTCACCGAGGACCACACCAGCAGCATCATCGCGCTGCGCACCGGCGAGGCCAACCAAGGGGTCATCGGCCTGTACCAGACCGGCATCCCCGAGGAGTACCAGCCGGGTCTGAACGTGCGCTTCATGGGGATCGACCGCGCCGCGATCGTCAACTACCTCGTCACGGCCTACTACTCGCTGGCCATCCTGGTCCCCGACGCGGCGGGAGTCCTGGAGAACGTACAGATCGGCCGGACGGCCGAGTGACGGGCTGGAGCACGCCATGAGCACATCCACCGACTCCTACGCGCTGCCCGGCCCGCCCGACATCGCCCGGAGCCTGCGCCGGGAGCGGCGCACAGGGGCGATCCCCGGACTGCACCACCGCCCGGCCGCACCCGCCGACCCGGTCAAGGCGGCCGAGATCGACCGCCGGCTGGAGACCTGGGCACGCGGCCTGGACCTGTTCCCCGAAGCCTGGAAGGGCGACTTCTCGGGCTTCCAGTTCGGGCGGGCCGTCGCGCTCCAGCATCCGGGCGCCCTGGACCTGGACCGGCTGACGGTGGCGGGAAAGCTGCTGCTCGCGGAGAACGTCGTCGACTCCTGCTACTGCGAGGAGGACGAGGGCCGCGGCGGCGCGCGGCGCGGGCTCGGGGCCCGGCTGATCATGGCCCAGTCGGCGATCGACCCTTACCACGGCGTCCCGGAACTGGAAGAGGAGTGGCGTGAGGGCATGCGGGCCGACGGCCCCCTGCGCTCGTACCACTTCGCCCTCGCCGACTACGCCGGCTTCGCCACCCCCAGCCAGACGGACCGCTTCGTGCACGACATCGCCCGGCTGCACATGGGTTACCTGGCGGAGGCCGCCTGGGCCGAGACGTGGTACGTGCCGCGGGTCTGGGAGTACCTCGTGATGCGGCAGTTCAACAACTTCCGCCCCTGCCTGTCCATCGTCGACGCGGTGGACGGCTACGAACTGCCCGAGCAGATCTACGCCCGTCCCGAGATCCAGCGGGTCACCGCCCTGGCCTGCAACGCCACGACGATCGTCAACGACCTGTACTCCTTCACCAAGGAGCTGGCCTCCGACCCCGACCATCTCAATCTGCCCCAGGTGGTCGCGGCCAACGACCGGCGCGGGCTGAAGGCCGCCTATCTCAAGTCCGTCGAGATCCACAACCGGATCATGGCGGCCTTCGAGGAGGAGTCCGCTCTCCTCTCCGCCGGCTCGCCCCTCGTGGAGCGCTACGTCCAGGGGCTCGCCGCCTGGGTATCCGGCAACCACGAGTGGCATGCCACCAACACCCATCGCTACCACCTGCCGGACTACTGGTGACGGCCCCGCGAGGGCAACCGTCACCGCTGTCCCTGAACACCGCCACCTGTGCAACAAGGAGTCACCCTTGACGACCCTCCCCGCCGCGACCGCACCGGCCGTCGCCGTGCCGACGCAGTCCACGTACCAGCACCGCGTCGCGGAGTACTGGAACGCCGAGGAGAACCCGGTCAACCTCGAACTCGGAAAGGTGGACGACCTCTACCACCACCACTACGGCATCGGTGCCGCCGACCGGTCGGTCCTCGACGAGCCCGACCCGGGCCGGCGCAGGGAGCGGATCACCGCCGAGTTGCACCGCCTGGAGCACGCCCAGGCCGAGTTGCTCGCCGCGCACCTCGGGCCGCTCTCCCCGGCCGACCGGGTCTTCGACGCGGGCTGCGGGCGCGGCGGCGGCAGCGTCACGGCACATCTGCGCTACGGCTGCCACGCCGACGGCGTCACCATCTCCGCCAAGCAGTGCGACTTCGCCAACGAGCAGGCCCGCGCCCGGGGCATCGACGACAAGGTGCGCTACCACCACCGCAACATGCTCGACACCGGCTTCGAGACGGGCGCCTACGCGGCGTCGTGGAACAACGAGTCCACGATGTACGTCGAGCTGGACCTGCTCTTCGCCGAGCACGCCCGGCTGCTGCGCCGCGGCGGACGGTACGTGACGATCACCGGCTGCTACAACAACACCTACGGGCAGGCCTCGCGCGAGGTGTCGCTGATCAACGCGCACTACATCTGCGACATCCATCCGCGCTCGGAGTACTTCGAGGCGATGGCCCGCAACCGCCTGGTGCCGGTCCACGTCGAGGACCTCACCGCGGCGACCATCCCCTACTGGGAACTGCGCAAGGAGGCCGACCACCTGGTCACGGGAATCGAGGACGCCTTCCTGGACGCCTACCGCAACGGCAGCTTCCAGTACCTGCTCATCGTGGCGGACCGCGTCTGACCCGAACGGTCCGGCACGGGGGCGGCGTCCACCGGGGCGCCGCCCCCGCAGACGTGCGGCCCAGCGCCGCTTGACCCTGACACGGTGGCAGGGTTTCCACTGGGGTGCTGGAGGTGGTCCCCATCGACATGACCGCTCAGCACACTCACTTGTTCAAGGCCATGGGTGCCGAGAACACATCGGTTCGGCTTCAGGCGGCCATGGCGGTCGGTTCGCGTGCCGATCCCGGCTTCCTGGAGACTCTCGTCGAGCGGTGTGCCGTCGAGCCCGACTTCTTCGTGCGAGACATGCTGTCCTGGGCGCTGACGCGTCTCCCGCCGGACATCACCTTGCCTCGGCTCCGGAAGGAACTGGGCTCCGAGTGCGGTCAGGCCCGTAGCCAGGCGTTGCACACGCTCTCCAAGGTCGACGACAAGAGCACATGGGGCTGGATCACCCGCGACCTCCTGTGTGACGCCGACGACGAAGTCGCTCGGGCCGCCTGGCGGGTGGCCGTCGTGCTCGTACCCGACGGGGAGGAGCGGACCTTGGCCGACGAGCTGGTCCGGCAGCTCGGACGTGGTGACCGTGACGTGCGGCTGAGCCTGAGCCGGGCACTCGTCGACCTCGGTGAGGAGAGCCGGCCCGCGCTGGCGGAGGCCACCGGGCACACGGACCCGGTCGTCGCGGCGCACGCGCGGGCCACCGAGGTGCTGAGGCAGCACCCGGAGGCCGGTTTCGACGCGGCGGTCGAGGAGGCGAAGCGTACGGTCGTGCTGGGTCCGCAGCGCAAGGCAGCCGAGGCATAGGAGGACGTACGTTGCTCATCGGGGAGGTGGCTCGGCGGTCCGGGGTGAGTGCCCGGATGCTGCGGCACTATGACGCCCTGGGGCTGGTGCGGCCGACCGGGCGGACCGTCGGCGGGTATCGCGAGTACGCGGCCGACGACGTCCGAAGGATCTTCCATGTCGAGAGCCTGCGGTCCCTCGGGCTGTCGCTCAAGCAGATCGGGCGTGCGCTGGAGGACCCCGCGTTCACGCCTTCCGCCCTGGTCGGCGACCTCATCCAGTGGGCGGAGGACCGTCTGGCGCGCGAGCGGGAGCTGCTCGAACGGCTTCGGGTGATCGACGCCTCGGCGCCCACCGGCTGGCAGGACGTCCTCCGCGTCGTCGAACTCATGCGGGAACTCGACTCGACCAGCGCCGCTCGCCGACAGCAGGCCGTCCTCACCCGGCCGGAGGGCGTGTCGGTTCCGGCGGAACTGCTGGCCGGGGCGGTACTGACCGAGTCGGACTCTCATGTCGCGGGCGCGCTGCGCTGGGCCCTGGCCCGGACCGGAGACGACGGCGTGACCGCGCTGGCGGCCGCCGCACGCTCCGAGGACGTCGACATCCGGCGGCGCGCCGTACTGGCGATCGCCGGGATGGCGGAAGTGCCGGGCGCGATCCCGGTGCTCATGGACCGGCTGGAGGACCCGGATGCGCTCGTCCGCGGACAGGCCGCCCTCGCGCTGGGCGGACACGGAGTGCAGGCGGCCGTGCCGACGCTCGTCCGCATGGTCGTGGAAGGCACGAACGACGTGGACGCGGCCGAAACCCTGGGCATCCTCTCCCGGGCACCCGCCGCCGCGACCCGCATCACGAGCCTCCTGGCCGGCCGGCTGGCCGCCCCCACCGCCGACTCCGCGACCCGGATCCGTCTGATCCAGGCGCTCGTCGAACTGGAGGGAACCACCCCGCTGGAGATCCTGCGCCGGCTCGCCGGCGACGAGGACCGCACCGTCGCCCTTGTCGCATCGGCCCTGGCGGGCGTGCTGGAGGAGCGGGCCGGCGAGGTGCTGGACGACCCGTAGTGGTCGCCCAGCACTGTTGCGTCAGCTGTACACGAGCAGGTAGTCGCAGGTGCTCGTGCCGTCGTGGATCGACGTGTCGCTGTTGAGGACGTAGAAGGCACCGGCGAACCCGGCGTTGGTCATCTTCGGGACCACGATCATCGTCTGGTCGGCCATGTTCAGCGAGTTGGGGCGGACGACGTTGGTGTAGAGCAGGCTGAAGAGGTTGTCCCGGAGATTGGGGAGCCGGAGGATGCGGTACACGCGGTCGCCCGCCGAGCCCGTGACGGCGGCCTGGTTGGCGGGGTTCGCCCACTGTGCGGGGGACGTGGCCATGCGGCCCTGCGACTCGAGTTCCTGGAGGCGCCGCTGCGTGCTCGCCCGGACGCCGGCCATGTGGATGTGGAGCTGGTTGTAGCGGCGGGCGCCCTGCGAGTTGATGCCCAGGCCGATGTTCGGGTACTGCACGGGGACGTCGCCGCCACTGCGGGCGTTCTCCCACGCCTCGTGCCAGTAGTTGGGCGGCCCACTGGTCACGAGGAACGGACATTCGATGCCCGTGACGCGGCACGACGGCAGCAGGAGATAGTTGTGCGTCGTCTCCGGCTTTCCGTGCAGCACGACGTAGTTCGGGGTCATCTTCAGGCAGTCCGGCTTGGTCTGCGGCGGCGGGGGGACGATCCCGCTGGTGCAGTACTGCACGTCGTGCCACAGCGGATCGTTGTCCGTGGGCCGGCCGCAGATGCCCTGGAGGCTGTTGGGCGGGCACGAGCCGGTGCCGCCCGGGGGAGGCGTGGTGGGGCACGAGTCGGGAGTCGGACCAGCGCCGCTCGCCGCCGCGGCGGTACCGCCGACCGCCGCGGCCGCGCCCGTCAGGACCGTGGCGGCACCGAGGGCACCGGACAGCGCGACGAATTGACGCCGGGGGACTTCCTTCGCATTCTGCTGGTCAGGCATTTCTGATCTCCGATGGAGTGGGCACCGACGGGGGTTTTCGCAGAGTAGGTGCCGGAAATCGATTTACGGTGACTCCACCCGTCGGCTGAATGAGTGAGCGTCCGGAACGACCACCGAGCGCGGCACCCGGATCGCCCCGGCCAACCGCGTGACCACTCCCACCGCTTCAACTAGCCCAGACGCTCCGCACGCAAGGCCGAGCGCCTGAGCTTGCCGGCCGCGCTGCGCAGCGGTTCCGTCACCAACTCGACCGAACTGGGCCGCTTGTGGGGCGACAGCCGGGTGGCCAGGAAGTCGGTGATCTCCTCGGGGGTGGTGGTACGCCCCTCCTCGATCTGCACGATGGCGTGGACGCGGTTGCCCCGGTCCGGGTCCGGCAGGCCGATGACCGCGCTGGACAGGACGTGCGGGTGCTCGGTGAGGGCGCCCTCGATCTCGGCGGGGTAGACGTTCACCCCGCCGACCAGGAGCATGTCGGACCGGCGGTCGTGGAGGTACAGATAGCCGTCCCCGTCGAATTCGCCGATGTCGCCGAGGGTCGACCAGCCGTCGGTCTCCTGGACCTCGGCTCCCAGGTACCGGAAGGCGGGCGGCTTGCCCTCCGCGACCCGCATGAAGATCTCACCGGGGACTCCGGGCTCGGTGACCGGTGTGCCGTCCAGCCCCACGATCTTGATCTCACCCCAGGCGGGACGGCCCACCGAGCCCCGGTGCGCCAGCCACTGGGTGCCGGAGATCGTGCAGCCGGCCTGGGCCTCGGTGCCCGCGTACAGCTCCCGGATACGGTCCGCGCCCAGCCAGTCGATCCACGCCTGCTTGGTCGCAGGCGGGCAGGGTTCGGCGCAGTGCCAGACCGAGACGAGGGAGGACAGGTCGTAGCGGGCGCGGACCGGTTCCGGGAGGGCCAGGATGCGGCGCATCATGGTCGGCACCAGATACACCCAGGTGATCGCGTGCCGTTCGACCTCGGACAGCACCCGCTCGGCGTCGAACCGCTCCAGGAGCGTGACCGTGCCGCCGTTGAACAGTGTCGTCATGGCCGTGGAGAAGGGGGCGTTGTGGTGGACCGGGGCGGTGACGAGGGACCGTTCGCCGGGGCGCAGTCCCCAGGCCTCCGTGTCGAAGGGGTTGAACGCCCCTTCCGCCCCCGACAGGATGATCTTCGGCCGGCCGGTCGATCCGCCCGAGGTGGGCGCCTTCCACGAGGGGCCGATCACGGTGGTCAGCTCGGTGGTCGGCTCGCCGGCGCCCAGCCGGCGCAAGCCGGCCACGGTCGTGGACCGGTCGGACGCGCCCTCCTGGAGACCGATCACGACCGGCGGTTCGGACAGGGCGAGGATCGCCCGCTCCTCGGCCGGTGCCAGCCTGGTCGACAACGGCTGGGGCACCGCGCCGATCCTGAGGCAGGCGAAGGCCGCCACGACGACGTCCAGGCCGTTCGGCAGCATGAGGGGGACGATGTGTCCGCGTGTGACGCCGGAGAGTCTCAGGCCGCGTGCGACGGCGTCGCTCGCCCGGTACAGCTCCTCCCAGGTCAGTTCCGCGTCGCCGGCGCGGACCGCTGCGGAGTCGGGGCGTTCGGCCGCGTATGCGGCGGGGATGTCGCCGAGCGGGAACCCCGGTTCGGGGGTGAACATTTCTGTGGCTCCTCGTCGTGGGGGAATCCGGCCGGTCAGGAGTAGAGCTGCGATCCGGGCAGCACGTCGGGGTCGCGGCGGACCTCGGCCGGGTTCGTCTCGGGCAGGAACCACGCGCTGGTGAAGGTGATCAGACCCATGAGCGCGATGTACGCGGCGACCAGCGTGGTCGTCCCGGTCTTCGCGATGACGGCGGTCATCAGGATCGGCGTACCGCCGCTGACCACGATGGCGGAGAGCTGGTAGGCCAAGGAGGCGCTGGAGTAGCGGACATTGGGCGCGAACAGCTCACCGAGGAAGGCCGCCATCGGGCCGTAGGTGAGCCCCTGGAAGAGGAAACCGACGGCGATCGCGACGAAGACCAGCGGCGCCGAGGCCGTGTTCACCAGGGCGAAGTAGGGGAACGCCCAGGCGGCCACGCCCAGTCCGCCGACCAGGATCAGCTTGCGGCGGCCGAAGCGGTCGGAGAGGCGGCCCGCGTAGGGGAGTATCCCGGCCATCAGGGCCGAGCTGAGCAGAGTGACCGTGAGCAGGGAGTCGCGGTCCATGTGCAGGGTCGTCGTGCCGTAGCTGAGCAGGCCGGTGATGCTCACGTAGAAGAGGCTGTTGGTGGCGGACAAGGTGCCGCAACCGAGCAGGATGGTGCGCCAGTTGCGGCGTACGGCCTCGGTCAGCGGGGCCCGGACCACGCTCGCCTCCGGCCTGCGGGCGGCCGCTTCCTGGAGTTCGCGGAAGTCGGGGGTGTCCTCGACCTTGTTCTGGATGTGCAGGACGACCGGGAACATCACCGCGCTGAGCAGGAACGGCACGCGCCAGCCCCAGTCGAGGAACGCGTCGCTCGAGATGACCGAGCCGGTCGTGGTGAAGACGAGGTTCACGATGATGACCGCGACCGGGACGCTGGTCTGGCCGAACGTGCCCGCGAAGCCACGGCGTTTGGGGTGCGCCGACTCCGTGAGCAGCAGCGCGATGCCGCCCCACTGGCCGCCCGCGGCCGCGCCCTGGACGAAACGGAGCAGCACCAGCAGTGCCGGGGCGAGCACCCCGACGCTCGCCGCGCTCGGCAGACAGCCGATGAGGAACGTCGCGGTGGCCATGCCGATCAGACACGCCACGACCGTGGGCTTGCGGCCGTGCTTGTCGCCGAAGTGTCCGGCGAGCAGCCCGCCCAGCGGCCGGGCCACGAACCCGGCCCAGAAGGTGCTGAAGGACAGCAGCGTGCCCATGAACGCGGACGAGTGCGGAAAGAAGACGTGCGGGAAGACCAGCGCCGCCGCCGTGCCGTAGAGGAAGAAGTCGTACCACTCGATCGAGCTGCCGATCAGGCCGGCCGCCAGCAGCTTGCCGTTGGTACGGCGTACGGGCGCGGTGGCGGGATCGGAGCCGTTGCCCTGGACGTGGGCCTGCGCGGATGAGGCCATGGGAGGCATCCCTCCGGTTCTGGTCAGGGGTATGTACGGGGACGCCCGCCGGCCGGTCGGGACATGTGCCACAGCTCTGTGTGGGGCGAGAGTAGAGCTGAGCAAGCGCTTTGGTGGATGGGAATTCGCTACACTCCTCGCACCTCAGGGGTGGATGAATCCACCACCTCCCTTCCCGCTGAAGGCGAGCGATGGCACACAGCGATTTCGAGCCGGCGGGCGAGGGCGGCCAGGACGAACTCGCCGCCTACCGGCTGCGCCGCGAACGCGAGCTGAGCAGCCTGTACGCGACGGCCCGCTCGCTGACCGTGCTGGGCGAGGTCGACGAGGTGCTGACGTCGATCGTCCGGGAGGCGCACGAGCTGATCGGCAGCGACTTCGTCTACCTCTCCCTCCGCGACACGGACGGGGCTCTCGCCCTCAGCGCGTCGGCCGGCACCATCTCGTCCGAGTTCTCCTCCGCGCGGATGCCCGCCGGGGCCGGGCTCGGCGGCTGGGTGATCGAGACCAGGGCGCCCGTCTGGGTCAGCGACTACCGCCGCGCCGACGGCTTCCCGCGTGATCCCGTCTTCGACCGGCTCGTCTCCGACGAGGGGCTCGTGGCCCTGCTCGGGGTTCCCCTCCTGGTCGGCGACCGCGTGATCGGCGTGCTCTTCGCCGCCGACCGCACCGAGCGTCCCTTCGAGAAGGACGAGGTCGCTCTCCTCAGCGCCTTCGCCGACCATGCCGCGACCGCGCTGAACAACGCCCGGCTGTACGACGAGAGCCGAGTGGCGCTCCAGCGGCTCCAGGACGCCTACCGCGTCATCGAGGACCAGGTCGCCACCATGGAACGGGCCGCCGCCGTGCACGAGGCGCTGACCCATGTGGTGCTGACCGGGGGCGGGCCGGGTGACATCGCGCAGTCGTTGGTCGACCACCTGGAGGGCGTGGTCACCATCCGGGACCGGGACGACGAGGTCGTGGCCACGCGGCCCGCCGGGGCGGTGAACGCGGGAGAAGATCCGCGCCTGGAAAGGGAGTTGCTGGCGCAGGCCCGCCGGACCGGCCGGTGCGTCCACGGCGAGGGGGCCGACGGTACGGTCCTCAGCGTGGCCGCCGTCCAGGCCGGGGGCAGCCACCTCGGCTCCCTGTCGCTGCGGCGGCGGGCGGTCACCGAGTCGGCGGACGTCCGGATGCTGGAGCGCTCGGCCCAGATCACCGGCCTGCTCGCGCTCCTGCGGGACGCCCGCGTGGAAGCCGAGGAGCGGGTACGGGGCGAACTGCTCATGGAGTTGCTGTCCCACCCGCCGCTCAAGCCCGTCCACCCCGCGCTGCGCGACCGCGCGCTCGCCCGGGGTGTCGACGTCGACCGGCTGGACGTCCTGGTCACGGCCGACTCTCAGGATCGATCCACCGCCGACGTCGTGCGCGAACTGCACGCCTTCTCCGGTGAGTTCTCCGGCCCCGCGGGTGAGTACCTGGGCCGGGCGACGATACTGCTCCGCGCCGACGACCCCGAGGCCGCCATACGGACGCTGCACCAACGGCTGCGCCGCAGGCTCGGTACCCCGGTGCTCGTGGTCGCCGACCGGATCACCGGGCAGGACCGCGCGCACTCCTACACCCTGGCCGTCCGCTGCCTGGACGTCATGCGCAGCCTCGGTGAGACCGACCGGGGGGCCACGACACGGCGGTACGCGATGTACGGGCTCGTCTTCGACCCCCGGCGCGCACAGTAGCTGGAGGGGTTCGTCACCGACTCCCTCGGACCCCTTCTCGACTACGACCGGCGCCGCTCGACCGACCTCGTGAGCACGGTCGCCGCCTACTTCGCCCACTCCGGAAACCTCAGCCGGACCGCCCACGCCCTCCATGTGCACACCAACACCCTCCTGAAGCGCCTGGACCGCATCACGGCCCTCCTCGGCGACGACTGGCGCTCGGCGGACTCCGCGCTGGGGCTCCATCTCGCGGTACGGCTGCACCAGTTGAGGGCGGTGCTGGAGGGACCGGGGTAGGTCAGGGCGCCTCCGTTCCGTCGCGGTCGCGCAGGGCCAGCAGGGTCCAGCCATGGCCGGACGGGTCGAGCGGTCTGGTCGCCGCGGTGAAGAGTTCCGCCGCCCGGCGGTAGGAGAGACGGCCCCGTCCGGTCACCGGGCACCGGTCGGCCGGGGGTGTGGTGGCGGGGGCCCGGCGGGCGGTGACGAACACCGGGCCCGCGGTGCGGCCGGCGAGGAGGAGGGGCAGGAGCCGGGC
>NZ_MUNH01000265.1:0-21472 GCF_002154615.1 Streptomyces recifensis | reverse complement strand
GCCGAGGTGAGCACGTCGCCGTCGTCGACGAACAGCTCACGCGGATCGACGTGCACCGACGGATAGCGCTTGGCCAGCGTCGGCGCGTACATCCAGTGGGTGGTGGCCGGGCGGCCGTCCAGCAGGCCGGCCGCGGCCAGGACGAACGCCCCGGTGCACAGGCCGACGATGCGGGCCCCCTCCTCGTGCGCCCGGCGCAGCGCGTCGAGCGCCTCCTCCGGTGGCGGCGAGGTGATCGAGCGCCAGGCCGGCACGACGACCGTGCCCGCGCGGGAGATCGCCTCCAGGCCATGCGGCGCGGTGAGTTCCAGGCCCCCCGTGGTCCGCAGCGGGCCGTCCTCGCCGGCACACACCAGCAGTCGGTAGCGCGGCACTCCGGCGTCCTGGCGGTCGATCCCGAACACCGAAAGCGGTATGGAACTCTCGAAGATGGGGCCGCCGCTGAACAGCAGCACCGCGACGATCTCCTTGCGGCGTCGCCCGGCGAGTTTGCGGACGGTGGCGTCCGGCGCGGCGGTGGAGTCGTGGCTCATACTGCTAAGCCCCCCTCGGTGGTCGCGGCTCCCTTTACGCTTCGGGTCTGTCGCTCCTGCACGTTTCCCCTCGGTCCTGCACGAGTCCCCCGCCGTAAGACATCAAGATCGAAATCTACTGGCTCCCGCGGTCTGTCGGTGGCCAGTTCCACACGCGGTGCATTGTCGACATGACAACTTGGCGTGAAGCATTCGATCACGAAGGGTTGCACTCGTGGGGCGTGCAGGGAAGTACGCCTGGGCGGGGTGGCCAAACCGCATAGGGTCCGACGGGTCGGACGACCCCTGTTTGTGCAGGTGGAACGGGGGTTGAAGGGTGGTTGGGACCCCTCCGGAGCGATATTAGGAACTTGGCTGAAAACCGGCGTTCGAGGGTGCGGAAACCGGTCAGTCGACCGGTGTACTGGCTCCCGTGTGATCTGTGACTCCCCGCGCGGCCTCCCGCAGCGAACGGCGCAGCAGCGTCCGGCAGGCGAGGGTGACGCCGGCGAGTCCCAGCCCCGCCCCCACGGCTGTGACCGGCGCCGTACCGCACCACAGCAGGACCACCGGCACCAGCACGCAGGCGAACACCGCCCAGCCGATCACCTCGCGCGCGGTGTCGGGGCCGGGCGCGGAGCGGGGTGCGGGCATCTGCGGGCTCCCTGGGGGCGTCGGTTCCAGGGGGTTCAACGCGCGGACGGCCGGACGGTCACCCCATGAGGGGCGGGTCCCGGCAAACCGCCTGTACGGGGCAGCGACCATTGCGTAAGGGGCGCCGCTCGTGCATGCTCCCTGGAACCCCTCGGGACGTCCCGGAGGGCCGCTCACGGAGCGTGTGCGCGAACTGCGACGGGGAGGCGTGCCGCCGTACCCTTGGGGGTATGGGCAGGGGAAGACGTTTCCCGGACACAGCTCCGCCGCACGATGTCCCCCTTCATACAAGGATCACGACGCCGAGACAGCCATGGCCGGTCACGAATTCTTCGAACCCGCGGACCGCAAGCGGCCGGTAGCCGAACCCACGGCGACCGACCCCCTGACGGCTCAAGAGGCACGCCCTTCCTGCGATCCCGCCTTCCGGCACGGAGTGGTCGTCGGCTTCGACGGCTCCACCTCCAGCGAGCGCGCCCTCGCCTACGCGGTCGGCATGGCCCACCGCTCCGGCTCGGGTCTGATCATCGTCCACGTGGCCAACCGGCTGCCCACCACGGTGTGGGCCGGCTGCGAGCCGCCCGTCTTCGTCGACGTTCCCGACCACCGCACCGAGGTGCTCGGCCTGGAGCTGGCCTGCGCCGACCATCTGAGCGAGGTGCCGTGGATCCTGGTGGAGCGCGGCGGCGACATCTGCCATGAACTGGAGGAGGTCGGGCGGGAGTACGAGGCGGACGCGATCGTCGTCGGCTCCACGCACGGCATCGCGGGACGGATCTTCGGCTCCGTGGCCGGACGCCTCACCAAACGGGCCCGGCGGCCCGTCATCGTGATCCCCTGAGACCCCGACTACCCCTGACGCCACACCCGTTCGCGCTCCGTAAAGCTACTCGCGCGTAAAAGTGTTCCCGCCCCCGTGCCGGGCATACAACAGCCGACGCCGCAGGTGAGTCGTGCTGCCGGCCGGTGGGTGACGGCCACCGGCCGGGGCGCAGCGGCACAGAAACGGACCCCCACGACGGCTCGCGCGAGGGTCCGTTTTCTTTGATCCGCGGGGGTGGACCTACTCCACCGTCACCGACTTGGCCAGGTTGCGCGGCTTGTCGATGTCGCGGCCCAGGACCTTCGCCGCGTGGTAGGCGAGCAGCTGGAGCGGGATGCCCATGAGGATCGGGTCCAGCTCGTCCTCGTTCTTCGGGACCACGATGGTCCGGTCCGCCTTCTCCTGCTCCTGGTGCGCGACCGCGAGGATCTTGCCGCTGCGGGCCTTGATCTCCTCCAGCGCGGCGCGGTTCTTCTCCAGCAGGTCGTCGTCCGGGACGATGGCGACCGTCGGCAGGGCGGGCTCGATGAGGGCCAGCGGGCCGTGCTTCAGCTCGGAGGCGGGGTACGCCTCGGCGTGGATGTAGGTGATCTCCTTGAGCTTCAGGGAGGCCTCGCGGGCGACCGGGTAGCCGCGGACACGGCCGATGAAGAGCATCGAGCGGCTCTCCGCGTACTCCTCGGCCAGCTCGCGGACCAGCTCCTCCTGCTTGAGGATCTCGGCGATCTGCGCGGGCAGCTTGCGCAGGCCCTCGATGATCCGCTTGCCGTCGCGCACCGACAGGTCGCGGGTGCGGCCCAGGTGCAGCGCGAGCAGCGCGAAGGCGACCGTGGTGTTGGTGAAGCACTTGGTGGAGACCACGCACACCTCGGGCCCGGCGTGCACGTAGATGCCGCCGTCGGCCTCGCGGGCGATGGCCGAGCCGACCACGTTGACCACACCGAGGACGCGGGCGCCCTTGCGCTTCAGCTCCTGCACGGCGGCCAGCACGTCGTACGTCTCACCGGACTGGGAGACCGCGATGTACAGGGTGTCGGGGTCGACGACCGCGTTGCGGTAGCGGAACTCCGACGCCGGCTCGGCGTCGGCGGGGATGCGGGCCAGCTCCTCGATCATCTGGGCGCCGATCATGCCCGCGTGGTACGAGGTGCCGCAGCCGAGGATCTTGACCCGGCGGATGCGGCGGGCCTCACGGGCGTCCAGGTTGAGGCCGCCCAGGTGCACGGTGGAGAAACGGTCGTCGATGCGGCCGCGCAGCACGCGGTCCACGGCGTCGGCCTGCTCGTGGATCTCCTTGTGCATGTACGTGTCGTGACCGCCCATGTCGTAGGAGGCGGCCTCCCACTCCACGGTGGTGGGCTCGGCGCTGGTGCGGGTGCCCTCGGTGGTGTAGGTGCGGAAGTCGTCGGCCTTCAGGGTGGCCATCTCGCCGTCGTCCAGGGTGACGATCTGGCGCGTGTGGGTGACCAGCGCGGCGATGTCCGAGGCGACGAACATCTCCTTCTCGCCGATGCCGAGGACGACCGGGGAGCCGTTGCGGGCCACCACGATGCGGTCGGGGAAGTCGGCGTGCATCACGGCGATGCCGTAGGTGCCCTCGACCACGCGGAGCGCCTCGCGGACCTTGTCCTCCAGCTTCTCGGCGCTCGCGCGGGCCACGAGGTGGGTGAGGACCTCGGTGTCCGTGTCGGAGAGGAACTCGACGCCGTCCGCCTCCAGCTTGCGGCGCAGGTCGGAGGCGTTGTCGATGATGCCGTTGTGGACGACGGCGACCTTGTCGTCGGCCGACATGTGCGGGTGGGCGTTCACGTCGGAGGGGGCGCCGTGGGTGGCCCAGCGGGTGTGGGCGATGCCGGTGGTGCCCTTGAAGCGCGTGGGGACCTTGGCCTCCAGGTCACGGACCCGGCCCTTGGCCTTGACCATCTTCAGCGCGGCCGACTTCGGGGAGGAGACGACGATGCCCGCCGAGTCGTAGCCCCGGTACTCCAGGCGCTGGAGACCCTCCAGCAGCAGGGGAGCGACGTCCCGCTTACCGATGTATCCGACAATTCCGCACATGTATTAGCTCCCTCACCCTGGCTTCTCAGCCATAGACCATGCGGCGCAACTGCCGGAGCGTGAGCTCGGGCGGCGCCACCGCGCGGTATTTCAGGTCCGCATCGATCCGTTCGAAGATCGCCGCGTTCTGCAGGCCCTGGGCCTGCAGTTCTCGGTGTCGACGACGGACGTAGTCCTGGGTCGTCTCGTCGAAGAAGGCGAGCACGTCCTGTATCACTCGCAGCGCCTCGCCCCGGCTGAGCGGGGTTGAGCGCGTCAAATGATCGACAAGTTCCTCGTGCACCCGGTAGATCTTCGGGCACGAACGCCGGTTTCGCAAGAATCGTGCCCGATTCCGGGCAGGCACCTGTTGGTGCGGTCATGGCGCGCTGTTCGCCCGGTGTCCACTTCCCGTCCTGGACGGCGTTGCCGTCGGCCACGAGTTTGCTGGTCATGGACATTCCTCGTATGGGCGTACCCGAGAAGCTGGCCGAGCGGATGAGCATGGCCGAGCGGCACGAGTACCTGCGGAGCAGATTCTCCCGGCGCACCCTGATCAGGGGCGGCGCCGTCACTCTCGGCACCGTCGCGGGCGGCGCCTTCGTGCCCGGCGCCGTGACCCCGGCCGCCGCCGCGGCCCCCGCGGCCCCGGCACCGCGCGCTGCCGAACACGTGGACGGCGCGCTGGCCGCCCCCTTCGGCCGCCACCTGGCCTGGGGCAACGACCCGCGTACCGAGGTCACCGTCTCCTGGCAGGTGCCGGTCGCCGTGAAGCGGCCCTTCATCCGCGTCGGCGCCCACCCCTGGGACCTCTCCCGCAAGATCGAGGCCGAGGTCCGCACCCTGCACACCCCGGCCGGTGTCGGCGCGAGCGGCGACCACACCCAGTACTACGTACACGCGAGGCTGAGCCGTCTGCGCCCCGGCCAGACCTACTACTACGGCGTCGGCCACCAGGGCTTCGACCCGGCCGAGCCGCACCTGCTCGGCACCCTCGGCACCTTCACCACCGCCCCCGCCCACAAGGCGCCCTTCACCTTCACCGCCTTCGGCGACGAGGGCGTCGGCTACCACGGTCTGGCCAACAACGCCCTGATCCTCGGCCAGAACCCCGCCTTCCACCTGCACGCGGGCGACATCGCCTACGGCGACCCCTCCGGTGCGGGCAAGACCACCGACACCGGCTTCGACTCGCGCACCTGGGACCAGTTCCTGCACCAGACCGAGTCCGTCGCCAAGCAGATCCCCTGGATGCCCGCCTACGGCAACCACGACATGGAGGCCTGGTACTCGCCCAACGGCTACGGCGGCGAGGAGGCCCGCTGGTCCCTCCCGGACAACGGCCCCGACGCGGCCAACCTGCCCGGCGTCTACTCCTTCGTCTACGGCAACACCGCCGTCATCTCGCTCGACGCCAACGACATCTCCTACGAGATCCCGGCGAACCTCGGCATCTCCGGCGGCACCCAGACCACATGGCTGGAGGCCCAGCTCAAGAAGTTCCGGGCCGCGCGGGACATCGACTTCGTGGTGGTCTTCTTCCACCACTGCGCCTACTGCACCTCGACCGCCCACGCCTCCGAGGGCGGGGTGCGCCAGGAGTGGGTGCCGCTGTTCGAGAAGTACACCGTGGACCTGGTCATCAACGGCCACAACCACCAGTACGAGCGCACCGACGTGATCAAGGGCGACACGGTCGTCAAGAAGCTCCCCGTCGGCGGCACCGCCTACCCCGAGACCGAGGGCGTCGTCTACGTCACCGCGGGCGCGGCCGGCCGCAGCCTGTACGCCTTCACCGCGCCCGACACCTACGAGGGGCACGAGCACGAGGTCGAGTCCGTCTCCTCCTTCGTCAACCTCAAGGACGGCAAGAAGCCCGAGACCGTCGCCTGGTCCCGCGTGCGCTACCTCGACTACTCGTTCCTCCGCGTGGACGTGACCCCCGCGCCGAAGGGCCGGCACACCACGCTGACCGTGTCCGGCATCGCCGAGACCGGTGAGCGCATCGACCACTTCACGGTGTCCCGCAGGGCGAAGTAGACCCACGCGCCCGCGCGGAAGGCCGGGGCGAACTCCGTGCGAGTCGGCACTTCTTCGCGGTGCGGCTCGCCCGGTTCGGCCAGCTCGCGACGGAACGGGCTGACGTTCCGTCCGCCCCGGCGTCAGCCGCGGGGCGTCACCGTGGAGAACAAGGGGCCGGTCCCGCCGGACGGTTGCCGCCACGGGCGGGAGCGTTTCACCGGATCTGCGGGAGAGTGGTCCCGACCACATCCGAAGGGAGCGCATGTGAGACGGCACCACGGCACCACTCCCCGAACGACCCGGATCCTCGGATCACTGCTGCTTGTCGCGGCGGCCGGTGTCTTCACCTTCGCCGCCGGCCCCCCCGCGCAGGCGGCCGACCCGCCCGCCCTGGACCGGGTGGTCCCGGCACCCGCCTCGGTCGAGCCGGGCGGAACCCCGTACCGCATCACCCGCGCGACCCGCGTCCGGGTGGACGGCTCCGCCGAGGTCCACCGGATCGGCGCGTACCTCACCGGCATCCTGCGGCCCTCCACCGGCTATCCGCTGCCGCTCACCGACCACGGCGGCGGGGGCATCCGACTCCACCTGCAGAAGGGCCACTTCGGCGCCGAGGGATACCGGCTGCACAGCGGAGCCGGTGGAGTCACCATCACCGCCGCCGCTCCCGCCGGCCTCTTCCACGGCGTGCAGACCCTGCGCCAGCTGCTGCCGCCCGCCGTCGAGAAGAAGACCGTCCAGCCCGGCCCCTGGCGGATCGCCGGCGGCACCGTCGAGGACCGCCCGCGCTACGCCTACCGGGGCGCCATGCTGGACGTCTCCCGGCACTTCCTCACCGTCGCCCAGGTCAAGCGCTACATCGACCAGCTGGCCCTCTACAAGATCAATGAGCTGCATCTGCACCTCAGCGACGACCAGGGCTGGCGCATCGCCGTCGACTCCTGGCCGCGCCTGGCCGCGTACGGCGGCTCCACCGAGGTCGGCGGCGGCGAGGGCGGCCACTACAGCAAGGCCGACTACCGGGAGATCGTCCGGTACGCGGCCGACCGCTATCTCGAGGTCGTCCCCGAGATCGACATGCCCGGCCACACCAACGCCGCCCTCGCCTCCTACGCCGAGCTGAACTGCGACGGCGTGGCGCCCCCGCTCTACACCGGCACCAAGGTCGGCTTCAGCTCGCTCTGCGTGCCCAAGCAGGTCACCTACGACTTCGTGGACGACGTGATCCGTGAGCTGGCCGCGCTCACCCCGGGCCGCTATCTGCACATCGGCGGTGACGAGGCGCACTCCACCAGCCACGCGGACTACGTGACCTTCATGGACCGTGTGCAGCCGGTCGTCGCCAAGTACGGCAAGACGGCCATCGGGTGGCACCAGCTCACCGGCGCCCATCCGGTCAAGGGCGCCCTCGCCCAGTACTGGGGCCTGGACCGCACCAGCGCGGTGGAGAAGGCGCAGGTCGCCGAGGCCGCGCGGAACGGCACCGGGCTGATCCTGTCCCCGGCCGACCGGGTCTACCTCGACATGAAGTACACCAAGGACACCCCGCTCGGCCTGGACTGGGCGGGTCTGGTGGAGGTGCGGCGGTCCTACGACTGGGACCCGGGCGCCTATCTCGACGGAGCGCCCGCCTCGGCGATCAGGGGCGTCGAGGCTCCCCTGTGGTCGGAGACGCTGAAGAGGTCCGCCGACCTCGAGTTCATGGCGTTCCCGCGGCTGCCGGGCGCGGCGGAGCTCGGCTGGTCACCGGCCGCCACCCACGACTGGAACGCCTACCGGGTGCGGCTCGCCACGCAGGCCCCGCGCTGGGACGCCCTGGGCATCAACTACTACCGCTCGCCGCAGGTCCCCTGGCCGGCGGACTGACGGGCTGACAGACCGGCCGGCCGAGGACGGGCCGGCGAAAGGGCGACGGGCACCCCGGAGGACCGTACTCCGGGGTGCCCGTGCGTCGGTGGGGGTTCAGAACCCGGCGAGGGGGTTCTCCAGGGTGCCGACGAGCTGGAGCGCGCCAGACGGGTCGGCGAGGTCCACCATCTGCCTGTTGTCGCGGAGCTGGAGCCGGTTCAGGCAGGACAGGGCGAACTCCGGCGCGAACATGTCGTACTGCTCGAACTTCTCCGCGAGCTGCGGATTGGCCTCCTGGTACTCGCGGGTGACCTCCGCGACCGTGCGCCAGAAGCCGTCCTCCGCCAGCACGCCCTCCTCGGCCAGGTTGGCGGCGAGGAAGCGGAAGAAGCAGTCGAAGACGTCCGTGAAGACCGACAGCAGCTTCTTGTCCTCGGGCACCTCCACCCGGATGCGCCGCACCTCCGGCGGCAGGGCCGCGTCGGGGTCCATGACGGCGATCTCCTCGGCGATGTCCTTGTACACCGCGCGCCGGACCGCGCCGTCCGCCAGCACCAGGACGACGTTCTCGCCGTGCGGCATGAACACCAGGTCGTAGGCGTAGAAGCTGTGCAGCAGCGGCACGTAGTAGGCCCGCAGGTAGTCGCGCAGCCAGTCGGTGGGCCGCTGCCCCGAGCGCTCGATCAGCGCACCCGCGAAGGAGGCGCCCTCGTGGTCGGTGTGCAGCAGGGAGGCCATCGTCGCCAGCGACTCGCCCTCGGCTAGGCGGGGGACCGGGGACTCGCGCCACAGGGCGGCCAGCATCTTGCGGTAGGGGGAGTAGCGGTCGGTGGCCCGCTCGTACTCCAGGTGCCGGTAGCCGACGGCGGCCTGCTCGCGGATGATCGTGAGGCCGGTCGCGGTGAGTACCGGGTCGTTCTCGATCAGCCGGGCCAGCCAGTCGTTGATCGCCGGGGTCGCCTCCATGTACGCGGCCGACAGACCGCGCATGAAGCCCATGTTGAGCACGGACAGCGCCGTCTTCACATAGTGCTTCTCGGGGTGCGTCCGGTTGAAGAACGTCCGGATGGACTGCTGCGCCAGGTACTCGTCGTCGCCCTCGCCCAGGCACACCAGGTTGCGGCGGGCCACCTCGGCGGCGAAGGTCACGCTGAGCTTGTTCCACCACTGCCAGGGGTGGACCGGGATCAGCAGGTAGTCGTCCGGGTCCAGGCCCTGGCCGGTGAGCACGCCTCGGAACCGCTCCAGGGTGGCCTCGCCCAGCTCGCGCCGGAAGAACTCCTCGTACTCGACGCCCGCGCCGGCGGTGAAGGCGGTGCGCGAGCGGTGCCCGGCCAGCCAGACGAGTCTCACCGGGCTCGCCGTCTCCGGCGCGTACGCCAGGTACTCCTGGACGCCGAAGCCGAGCCGCCCGTTGTTGGCCACGAAGCAGGGGTGGCCCTCGGTCATCCCGGTCTCGATGTCCTGGAACGAGCCCCCCGCCAGTTCCTTCGCGCTCACCTTGGGCTTGGTCAGCTTGTAGCAGGTGCCGGACAGGGTGGAGGAGATCTCCTCCAGGTACACCGGCAGGATCTCCTCGCTCAGCCCCAGGGCCTCCTTCAGCTCGATGAAGAAGTCCAGTGCGGCGAGCGGCAGTTCGGTGCCCTCGCGGATGCGGGTGATCGAGCCGGCGTCCACCTGCCAGTGGTCCAGCCCCCGGCGCATGGCGGAGAAGCGGTACGAGGTGAGGTGGTCGTCACTGCGGACGACGTACTCCTCGCCCTCCGGCTCGGGGGTCAGCAGGCGCTCGTGCGCGAACTCGGCGAGGGCCTTGCGGATCAGCAGGCGGTTGGCCAGGTCCCAGCGTTCGGGCGAGAGGTGGGCCACGGAGTCGGCGAGGGTCATGCCGCCACCCCCGTCGCCGCCTCGAACCGTTCCCGCGTGCAGAAACTCAGCAGGGCGCGCTTCTCCGGCTTCTCTATCTCGCCCGCGGGCACGAACCCGACGGCCTCGTTCAGCGCGTGCACGGCGGTGTTGCGCACATCGGGCTCCACGACGACCCGCCGGGTGCTCGGGTCGGCGAACAGATGCGTCATCACGGCGGTGATGACCCGCCGGGTGAAACCGTGCACGGGGGTGTCGGTGGGCGCTACCAGGAAGTGCATGCCCACATCGCCCGGCCGGGCCTCGTACAGCCCGGCCAGCTCGCGGTGCGCGGGGTCGTAGCTCTCCATCAGGAACACCGGCACCCCCTCGTCCAGACCGAGGAAGGCGTGGTGGTGCTCGTCGGCCGCGATCGCCATATAGGCACGCTCGACATCCACCGGCGTGGCGTCCTGCATCATCCAGAACACGGCCTTCGGATCGGTCACCCAGCCGTGCACCAGGCGCGCGTCCTTCGGGGGGTCGAGGGGGCGGATCGTGAAGGTCATACGGCGAACTCCTGGAAGGCGATGGTCTTCTCGACCGGGTAGAACTCCGAGCCGAGCAGCTCGCGGATGATGCAGGCGTTGCGGTAGGCGCCCATGCCCAGGTCGGGGCTGGTGATGCTGTGGGTGTGGACGCCGGCGTTCTGGAGGAAGACACCCCGGCCGGTGACGTCGATGGCGTAGTTGCGGCCCAGGTCGAAGTTGCCGTGGCCGTCGTAGCTCAGGCGGTCGCGGACCGGCTTCAGGAACTCCGGCTCGCGGTACTGGTAGCCGGTGGCCAGCACGAGGCCTTCGCTGTCCAGCTCGTAGTCCTTGCCCTGCTCCTCCTGGCGGAGGGAGAGGGTGTAGGTGCCGTCCCGGTAAGTGGCGCCGGTGAGTGCGGAGTTGGTGAGCAGCCGGGTCTGGACGGGGCCGCCGAGGTTCTTCTGGTAGAGCAGGTCGAAGATCTCGTTGATGAGGTCGCCGTCGATGCCCTTGAACAGGCCCTTCTGCTGGGCGGTGATCCGGTAGCGGGTGTCCTCGGGGAGCGCGTGGAAGTAGTCGATGTACTCCGGGGAGGTCATCTCCAGCGTGAGCTTGGTGTACTCCAGCGGGAAGAACCGCGGGGAGCGGGTGACCCAGTTGAGTCGGTAGCCGTGGACGTCGATCTCGCTGAGGAGGTCGTGATAGATCTCGGCCGCCGACTGCCCGCTGCCGACCAGGGTGATGGAGCGCTTCTTCTGGAGCTCCGCCTTGGCGGCCAGATAGCGGGAGTTGTGGATGAAGTCGCCGCCCAGACCCTCGCACGCCTCCGGGATGTGGGGCGGGGTGCCGGTGCCGAGGACCAGGTGTTCGGCGCGGTAGGTGTCACCGGCGTCGGTGTGCACCGCGTACAGCCCGTCCTCGAAGGTGACCTCGGTGACCGTGGTGCCGAAGCGGACGCTGGTCAGCTTGCCGGCCGCCCAGCGGCAGTAGTCGTCGTACTCGACCCGCAGCGGGTAGAAGTTCTCCCGGATGTAGAACGAGTACAGCCGGCCCTTCTCCTTCAGGTAGTTGAGGAAGGAGTACGGCGAGGTCGGGTCGGCCAGGGTGACCAGGTCCGACATGAACGGCGTCTGGAGGTGGGCGCCGTCCAGGAACATCCCGGCGTGCCACTCGAAGTCGGGCTTGGAGTCGAGGAAGACGCCGGTCAGCTCCTCGATGGGCTCGGTGAGGCAGGCCAGGCCGAGGTTGAAGGGGCCGAGGCCGATCCCCACGAAGTCGAGGACGGGGCTGGCTTCAGGAAGCGCGGTCAAGGGACTCTCCCAGGTACTGCTCGGCGTGGCCGGCGATCAGATCGAGGACGCTGGCGATGTCGGCCGCGGTGGTCTCGGGGTTGAGCAGGGTGAACTTCAGGTAGTGGCGGCCGTCGGCCTTGGTGCCCGCGACCACGGCGTCGCCGGAGGCGAACAGGGCCTTGCGGGCGTACAGGTTGGCGCGGTCGATCTCGGCGGGGTCGGTGACGGTCGCCGGGAGGTAGCGGAAGACCAGGGTGGACAGCGAGGGCGCCACGACCACCTCGTAGCGGGGGTCGGCGGTGAGGAGCCGCCAGCCCTCCCGGGCCAGCTCGCAGACCTCGTCGAAGAGTTCGCCGAGGCCGTCGGCGCCCATCACCCGCAGCGTCATCCACAGCTTGAGCGCGTCGAAGCGGCGGGTGGTCTGGAGGGACTTGTCGACCTGGTTGGGGATGCGCTCCCGCACCATGCGGCGCGGGTTGAGGTACTCCGCGTGGTAGGTGGCGTGCCGCAGGGTGGCCGCGTCCCGGACCAGCACGGCGGAGGAACTCACCGGCTGGAAAAAGGACTTGTGGTAGTCGACGGTGACCGAGTCGGCGCGCTCGATGCCGTCGAGGCGGTCGCGGTGCTTGAGCGAGGTGAGCAGTCCGCAGCCGTAGGCGGCGTCCACGTGCATCCACACCCCGAACTGCGCGCAGAGTTCCGCGATCTCGGGGAGCGGGTCGATGGAGCCGAAGTCGGTGGTGCCCGCGGTGGCGACGACGGCCATCGGGGTGAGCCCGTCCCGGACGCAGCGCTCCAGCTCGTGGGCGAGCGCGAGGGTGTGCATCTGCTTGTCGTGGTCGACCGGGATGACGACGACCGCGTCCGGGCCGAGGCCGAGGAGTTTGGCGGACTTCTGCACGCTGAAGTGGCTGACCTCGGAGGTGAAGACGCGCAGCCGGCCGTACGACTCGGCCTTCGCCTCCTCCCGGGCCACCAGCAGCGCCTGGAGGTTGGACTGGGTGCCGCCGGAGGTGAACACACCGTCGGCGGCGGGTCCCAGCCCGATGCGGGCGTTGGTCCAGTCGATCAGTTTCCGCTCGATGAGCGTGCCGCCGGCCGACTGGTCCCAGGTGTCCAGGGAGGAGTTGACCGCGGAGAGCACGGCCTCACCGACCACCGCCGGGATGACGACCGGGCAGTTGAGGTGGGCGAGGTAGCGGGGGTGGTGGAAGTAGACGGCGTCCCGGAGGTAGACCTCCTCCAGCTCGTCCAGCGCGGCGGCGGTGTCGCCGAGCGGCTGGTCGAGGTCCACGGAGTCGACGCGGGGAGCGAGGCCGTCGACGGTGATTCCGGTGAACGGGCCTGCGGCGGTGGCGAGTTTGGCCGCCACCCGCTCTACTCCTTCGGTCACGGAGCGGCGGTACGTCTCCGCGGTGAGGCCATTGAGCAGGTGCGAGCGCATGAGGGGGTCCTCCGGGGGAAACACGAGGGGAAGCGAAGTTCCGCGGCTCCAACTTAGGTAAGCCTAACCTAATTAGGCGTCCGCTGAACACACCTCACCCGTGACGACGGGTCCTTGGCGGGATCCCGCGTCTACGCGGCGCTCGCGCGGAGCTGTTCCTCCGTCAGTCCGCGCCGCCAGTAGCCGACGAAGGTCACCCGCCGCCGGTCGGTGCCGCGCTCCCCGACGAAGTGCCGGCGCAGCTCCCGCACCTGCCCGGCCTCGCCCGCGAGCCAGACGTACGGGCTGGTGTGTGGGGGCAGTCGGGCCGCGCGCAGGGCCTGGACGGCCGAGGGGGCGCCCTCGTGCCGTACCAGCCAGGTGATGCGGGCGTCCGCCTCGGTGCGTACGTCCTGGATGTCGCCGGCGTGCGGCACCTCCAGCCAGGCGAGCACGCGGGTGGACGCCGGCAGCGACTCCAGCACGGCCGTCGCGGCCGGTACGGCGGTCTCGTCGCCCCAGATGACGACCAGGTCGGTGTCCTTCGGCGCCCGGAACCGGATGGCCCGGTTGTCGGCGATCGCCGGGCCGAGCAGCAGCACCCGGTCGCCCGGGGCGGCCCCGGCGGCCCAGCGTGAGGCGGGGCCGGCCGGGACCGGAGCGCCGGGCTCGGTGCCGTGCAGCGCGAAGTCGATGTCGATCTCGTCCGGGTCCCGGCGCAGTGCCCGCAGCGTGTACGAGCGCATCACCGCCCTGACGTCGTCCGGGAGTTCACGCCAGCCGTGCCACCAGTCGTCGCCCAGCTCCAGCGGGACCGCCGGCTCGCGCTGCCCGGGATGCGGCAGGAACAGCGAGAGGGACTGGTCGCGGCCCAGCGAGTGGAACCCGGCCAGCTCGGGGCCGGTGAAGGTGACCCGGAGCAGAGACGGGCCGAGCCGCCTCGTCCGGGCCACCGAGAGGGCGAAGAAACGGAACGGGGCGGCCACGGCCGTCGTCATGCGGGGCTCCTGAACGTCAGGAAGGGGTCGTGCGGGCAGGGTTCAGCTGACCTTCTTGGCCGTCTCGATGGCCTTGGCCAGGTTCTCCAGCAGCGGGGCGCACTTGTCGTAGGACAGGATCGGCTCGGCGGAGCGGGGGATGACCTGGCGGGCCTTGACGGCGGGCAGCTTCTTCCAGGTGGCCTTGGTGATGTCCGCGGGCTGGATGGCCGAGGAGCGGTCGTCCATGATGATGATGTCGGCCGGGTGCTTGTCGACGTTCTCCCAGCTCAGCGTCTCGAACCAGCCGCCGGTGGGCTTCTTGGCCGCCTCCGAGGGCTCGACGAAGTTCACGCCGAGGGACTTGAAGTACTCGAGGTCCGCGGAGAGGTTGGTGCCGGAGACGTAGAAGGCGTCCTGCGCGGCGGAGCCGGCCATCACCTTGATCTCCGGGCGGGACCTGGCCGCCTTGCGCAGCCGGGCCGCGGCCGCCTCGAAGCGCTTCTTGGCGTCGGTGATCTTCGCGGACCCGGTGTCGGCGCCGAGGGACTCGGCCAGCTCCCACATGCGCTGGAGGGGGCCGGTGAGCGGGCGGTCGTAGACCGAGATCGCGACGCTGGGCGCGAGCTTGGCTATCTTCGCGGCGGACTCCAGGGGCACGTACCAGAGGGTGCCCTTGGGGTCGAAGGTGGTGGTGATGAGGACCTGCGGGCCGAAGGCCGCGTACTCCTCGACGTTGAACTGGTTGAAGACATTGCCGAAGACGGTCAGCTTGCTGACGTCCATGTCGCCGGCCTGCACATCGGCCTTGCCGTCCTTGGTCTTCGTGGGGCCGAAGACGCCCTTCACCTCGATGCCGTAGTCGTACAGCGCGGCGGCGACACCGGTGAAGGCGACGATCTTCGTGGGGACCGAGTCCAGCTTCACGGTCTGGCCGCGGTCGTCCTTGAAGCTCCACGCGCCGGACCTGCCGGGCTTGGCCTGCCCCCCGGAGCCACCGCTCTTCCCCTGGTCGTCACCACAGGCGGCGAGCACGGCGCCAAGACCGAGGGCGCCGCCCGCGGCGAGGATGCCGCGGCGAGTGAGGTGGGTGGCACGGGTGTGGGGCATGGGTATGACTGCTTTCGACCGGGGCGGACACCGCCTGAGCAATTCGAAGCAAGGTTAGCCTAACCTTGCTGTATGTCCAGGGCCGGGGCGTCCGCCCCCGTCGGAATGTGCCGCCAGGTCAGCCGGTAAGGCCCAACTCCCGTGCGATCAGCATGCGCTGGACCTCGCTGGTGCCCTCGCCGATTTCGAGGATCTTGGAGTCCCGCCACATGCGGGCGACCGGGTACTCGTTCATGAAGCCGTAGCCGCCGTGGACTTGGGTGGCGTCACGGGCGTTGTCGACGGCGACGGTGGAGGAGTACAGCTTGGCGATGGCCGCCTCCTTCTTGAACGGCTCGCCGGCCACCAGGCGGGCTGCCGCGTCGCGCCAGGCGAGGCGGGCGGTGTGGGCCTTCATCTCCATGTCGGCCAGCTTGAACTGGATGGCCTGGTTGGTGCCGATGGGCCGGCCGAAGGCGTGCCGCTCCTTGGCGTAGCGCAGCGACTCGTCCACGCAGCCCTGCGCGAGCCCGGTGCCCAGCGCGGCGATCGCGATGCGGCCCTCGTCCAGGATGCGCAGGAACTGCGCGTAGCCGCGCCCCTCTTCGCCGAGCAGGTTGGCGGCCGGCACCCGGACGTCCTGGAAGGACAGCTCACGGGTGTCCGAGGCGTTCCAGCCGACTTTGGAATACGGAGCGGCGACCGTGAAGCCCGGAGTGCCCGAGGGCACGATGATCGCGGAGATCAGCGGCTTGCCGTCCGGCTTGCGCCCGGTGACGGCGGTGACCGTCACCAGCCCGGTGATGTCGGTGCCGGAGTTGGTGATGAAGCACTTGCTGCCGTTGATGACCCATTCGTCGGTGTCCGGGTCCAGCCGGGCCGTCGTACGGGTCGCGCCCGCGTCCGAGCCGCCGTCCGGCTCGGTCAGCCCGAACGCGCCCAGGATCTCGCCCGAGCACAGCCGGGGCAGCCACTCGGCCTTCTGCTCCTCGGTGCCGAAGAGGTGGATCGGCATGGCGCCCAGCGAGACGCCCGCCTCCAGGGTGATGGCCACCGAGGAGTCCACCCGGGCCAGCTCCTCCAGCGCGATGCCCAGCGCCAGATAGTCGCCGCCCATCCCGCCGTACTCCTCGGGGAAGGGCAGCCCGAACAGGCCCATCCGGCCCATCTCGCGGACGATCTCGTACGGGAACTCGTGCCGCTCGTAGAAGTCGCCGATCTTCGGCGCCACGACGTCGTGCGCGAACTCCTCCACCGTGCGGCGGAGTTCCTCCAGCTCGGGGCTGAGGCGGTGGTCCATGCTGATCACTGGTCCTTGTCGGGCTGGGTCGTGGTGCCGAGGGCGCGGACGGTGCGGGACGGGCTCGGGCGGCCCAGGTGGCCCGCCATCCAGACGCTGGTGGCGGTCAGCGCCTCGAGATCGACGCCGGTCTCGATGCCGAGGCCGCGCAGCATCCAGACCAGGTCCTCGGTGGCGAGGTTGCCGGTGGCGGACTTGGCGTACGGGCAGCCGCCGAGGCCGCCCGCGGAGGCGTCGACGGTCGTGACGCCGTGCTGGAGCGCCGCGTAGGTGTTGGCGAGGGCCTGGCCGTAGGTGTCGTGGAAATGGACGCCCAGTTCCGCCGTGGGCAGGCCCGCTTGGTTCAGCAGGGTGAGCAGGGCGCGGACCTGGCCCGGTGTGGCGACGCCGATGGTGTCGCCGAGGCTCAGCTCGTCGCAGCCCATGTTCTTCAGGGCCGCGCACACCCGGACCACCTGGGGGAGCGGTACCTCGCCCTCCCACGGGTCGCCGAAGCACATCGACACATAGCCGCGGACATGGGCGCCCGCGTCCTTGGCCTGCCGTACCACCGGCTCGAACACGGCCAGCGACTCGTCCACCGTGCGGTTGAGGTTGGCCTTGGCGAAGGACTCCGTCGCGCTGGCGAACACCGCGATCCGGCGCGCCCCGAGCGCGAGAGCCCGGTCCAGGCCGCGCTGGTTGGGGACCAGCACCGGGAGTTCGGCGTCCACGTCGGACACCTGCGGGAACAGCTCCTCGGCGTCGGCCAGTTGGGGCACCCACTTGGGGTGCACGAAGCTGGTCGCCTCGATCGTGGTCAGGCCCGCCGCGCGCAGCCGGCGGATGAACTCCGCCTTCACCTCGGTCGGTACGGCCGTCTTCTCGTTCTGCAGGCCGTCGCGCGCGCCCACCTCGTGGATGCGGACCCGCGTGGGCAGGCCGGGACCGGGGACGACCATGGGCAGGGCGTTCACCTAAGCCTCCTCCCTCGGCGCGATGACGGCCAGCACCTGGTCCATGGCGACCGTGCTGCCGGGCGTCACGTCGAGTTCGGCGACCGTGCCCGCGTGCGGGGCGGAGACGACGTGCTCCATCTTCATCGCCTCCACCACCAGCAGGCTCTGCCCGGCCTCGACCTCGTCGCCCACCGCCACCTTCACCACCGTCACCGTGCCCGGCATGGGCGCGGTCAGCGAGTCGGCGCCCGCGTGCGCGGAGCGGCTCAGTGAGGCGGCGACCGGGTCGTGGTCCCGCACCTGCCAGGCGTCGCCGTCCCGCCCGAGCCACGTGCCGTCCGGCGACACGGCGAAGGTGTGCGCCACGCCGTCCAGGACGAAGGTGAAGCGGCGTCCGTCCGCCGAGAGGGCACCGGCAGTGGCCCGGAGCGGGGCTTCGGCGCCGTCCGGCAGCAGGTCCGTTCCGCCGTCGGCGGTGCCGCGGACCCGTACCGTCACCGGCTCGTGCCCCGGCAGGCGCAGATGGTGGGGCGTCCACGCCCGCTCGCCCCCGAGCCGCCAGCCGTCGGCCGCGGCGAAGGGGTTCACCCAGCCGGAACCGCCCGCCGCCGGGGCCAGGGCCGCCTGGCGCAGCAGTGCGGCCGCCGCGGAGACCTCCGGCGGAACCTCCGCCGGGATCAGGTCGTCCACCGCGCGCTCCACCAGCCCGGTGTCCAGTTCGCCCGCCACCACCGCGGGGTGCGCGAGCAGCCGGCGCAGGAAGCCCGCGTTGGTCGGGACGCCCAGGGTGACCGTCTCCGCGAGGGCCGCGCGAAGCCTGCGCAGGGCGGTCGCGCGGTCGGGGCCGTAGGCGATCACCTTGGACAGCATCGGGTCGTACAGGCTGCCGACCTCGGTGCCCTCGCTGAGCCCGGAGTCGGTGCGGAGTCCGTCGCCCTGCGGCTCGGCCAGCAGCAGGACCGTTCCGCCTGAGGGGAGGAAGCCGCGGGCCGGGTCCTCGGCGCAGATGCGGGCCTCCACCGCGTGCCCGGTGAGCGTCACGTCCTCCTGGGCGAAGCCCAGGGGCTCGCCGGACGCCACCCTCAGCTGCCACTCGACCAGGTCCAGGCCGGTGATCAGCTCGGTCACCGGGTGCTCGACCTGGAGGCGGGTGTTCATCTCCATGAAGTAGTAGGAGGACGGGTCGCCCCCGGGCACGATGAACTCCACCGTGCCCGCGCCCCGGTACCCGCACGAGCGGGCCGCCTGCACGGCCGCCTCGCCCATCGCGGCGCGGGTCGTCTCGTCGAGCAGGACGCTGGGCGCCTCCTCGATGATCTTCTGGTGGCGCCGCTGGAGGGAGCACTCGCGCTCGCCGAGGTGCACCACGTTGCCGTGGCCGTCGGCGAGCACCTGGATCTCGATGTGCCGGGGGCGGTCGATCCACCGCTCCACCAGCAGGGTGTCGTCACCGAAGGAGGCGCGGGCCTCGCGGCGGGCGGCCGCGATCTCCTCGGCCAGCGCGGTCTCGTCCCGCACCAGGCGCATGCCCTTGCCGCCGCCGCCCGCCGAGGGCTTCAGCAGCACCGGCATGCCGATCTCGCGGGCGGCACCGGCCAGTTCGGCGTCGGTCAGCCCGCTGCCGCTGGAGCCCGGCACGACCGGCACCCCGGCCGCGCGCACCGTCTCCTTGGCCCGGATCTTGTCACCCATCAGGGCGATGGCGTCGGCGGACGGCCCGATGAAGACGAGCCCCGCCTCCTCGCAGGCGCGCGCGAAGCCGGCGTTCTCGGCGAGGAAGCCGTAGCCGGGGTGGACGGCCTGGGCGCCGGTGCGGGCGGCGGCCTGAAGCAGCCGCTCCACCGACAGATAGCTCTCCGAAGCCGGGGCCGGGCCGATCCGGACGGCCGTGTCGGCCTCCCGGACGTGCCGCGCGTCCGCGTCGGCGTCGGAGAAGACCGCCACCGAGCGCACGCCGAGCGCGCGGAGCGTACGGATGACCCGTACGGCGATCTCACCCCGGTTGGCGACCAGCACTGTGTCGAACACGAATTCCCCTCCCTCTCACATCCGGAAGACGCCGAACCGGGGCTCTCCCAGCGGCGCGTTGGCACAGGCGGTCAGGGCGAGTCCGAGCACCTGACGGGTCTGGAGCGGGTCGATCACGCCGTCGTCCCACAGGCGGGCGGTGGCGTAGTAGGCGCTGCCCTGGCTCTCGTACTGCGCGCGGATCGGGGCCTTGAAGGCGTCCTCGTCCTCGGCGGGCCACTCCTCGCCGCGCGCCTCCATCTGGTCTCGCTTGACGGTGGCGAGCACCGAGGCGGCCTGCTCGCCGCCCATGACGGAGATCTTGGCGCCGGGCCACATCCACAGGAAGCGGGGGGAGTAGGCGCGGCCGCACATCGAGTAGTTGCCCGCGCCGTAGGAACCGCCGACCACGACCGTCAGCTTCGGCACGCGGGTGCAGGCGACGGCGGTCACCATCTTGGCGCCGTGCTTGGCGATGCCGCCCGCCTCGTAGTCCCTGCCGACCATGAAGCCGGAGATGTTCTGGAGGAAGACCAGCGGGATGCCGCGCTGGTCGCACAGTTCGATGAAGTGCGCGCCCTTCTGGGCGGACTCGGAGAACAGGATGCCGTTGTTGGCGACGATGCCCACCGGGTGGCCGTGGATACGGGCGAACCCGGTGACCAGGGTCTGGCCGAACTCGGACTTGAACTCGCTGAAGCGCGAGCCGTCCACCACGCGGGCGATGATCTCGCGGACGTCGTAAGGGGTGCGCGAGTCGACCGGGACCGCGCCGTACAGCCCGAAGGGGTCGACCTTGGGCTCGACGGCCTGGGTCACCTCCCAGGGGGCGTCCTTGCGGGCGGGAAGGGTGGCGACGATGTTCCGCACGATCCTGAGCGCGTGCGCGTCGTCCTCCGCGAGGTGGTCGGTGACGCCGGAGACGCGGGAGTGGACCTCGCCGCCGCCCAGCTCCTCCGCCGTGACCACCTCGCCGGTGGCGGCCTTCACCAGCGGGGGGCCGCCGAGGAAGATCGTGCCCTGGTCGCGGACGATCACCGCCTCGTCGCTCATCGCCGGGACGTACGCGCCGCCGGCCGTGCAGGAGCCGAGGACGGCGGCGATCTGCGGGATGCCGGCCGC
The DNA here is from genome assembly GCF_002154615.1 of Streptomyces recifensis. Classification (NCBI taxonomy): domain Bacteria; kingdom Bacillati; phylum Actinomycetota; class Actinomycetes; order Kitasatosporales; family Streptomycetaceae; genus Streptomyces; species Streptomyces recifensis. Next base: position 1,056 of record NZ_MUNH01000265.1, on the reverse strand, counting down.
GGACATGCGGGCCTGGTTGTAGAAGATGCGGCCGAAGTGGTCGCGGTCGGGGAAGACCTCGTCCTGCATGGGCAGGAAGGCGCCGCCGGAGTCCACCAGGTAGACGCAGGGCAGACGGTTGTCGAGGGCCACCTCCTGGGCGCGCAGGTGCTTCTTCACCGTCATCGGGTAGTAGGTGCCGCCCTTGACGGTCGCGTCGTTGGCGACGATCACGCACTCGCGGCCGCTGACCCGGCCGATCCCGGCGATCACCCCCGCCGCCGGGGCCTGACCGTCGTACATCCCGTCGGCCGCGAGGGGAGCCAGCTCCAGGAAGGGGGAGCCGGGATCGAGCAGGGCGTCCACCCGGTCCCTCGGCAGCAGCTTGCCGCGCGCGGTGTGCCGGGCGCGCGCCTTCTCGCCGCCGCCGAGGGCCGCGGCCGCCAGCTTGGCGCGCAGCTCCTCGCCCAGGGCGAGATGGGCCTGTTCATTGGCCCGCCAGGCCTCCGACGCGGGGTCTGCCGCGCTCGTCAGCTCCGGTGCCTCGTGCATCCTGCGAACCCCTCACCTTGTTAATGAGCGTTAACGCATTTCCCTCAGGTTAACGACCGCTAACCTCGCTGTCTACAATGACCCGCATGGCCAGCAGAACCGACGCCCCGACCCGGCGCCAGCAGATCCTCAAGGAGGCCGCGCGCCTCTTCGCCGAGCGCGGGTTCCACGGCGTGGGCGTGGACGAGATAGGGGCGGCGGTCGGCATCAGCGGCCCCGGTCTCTACCGGCACTTCCCCGGCAAGGACGCGATGCTCGCGGAGCTGCTGGTGGGCATCAGCGGCCAGCTCCTCACCGGGGCGCGCCGCCGCCTGGCGGAGACGGACGGGCGCGCGGACGCCTCCGCGGTGCTCGACTCCCTCATCGAGGGCCACATCGACTTCGCCCTGGACGACCGCCCGCTGATCACCCTCCACGACCGCGAGCTGGACCGGCTGCGCGACAGCGACCGCAAGCTCGTCCGCCAGCTCCAGCGCCAGTACGTCGAACTCTGGGTCGGCGTCGTCCGCGAGGCCCACCCCACCC
>NZ_MUNH01000264.1:0-1708 GCF_002154615.1 Streptomyces recifensis | reverse complement strand
TCGACCTGGAGGCGGGTGTTCATCTCCAGGAAGTGGGCGCGGCCGTCGGCCACCAGGAACTCCACGGTGCCCGCGCCCTCGTAGGACACGGCACGCGTCGCCCGCTCGGCGAGCGCGTACAGCTGCTCGGTGAGCGCGGGCGCCAGACCTGGCGCCGGGGCCTCCTCGATGACCTTCTGGTGCCTGCGCTGGAGCGAGCAGTCGCGGGTGCCGAGCGTCCACACCGTGCCGTGGGTGTCGGCGAGGACCTGCACCTCGACATGGCGCCCGTTCTCCAGGTACGGCTCCACGAACACCTCGCCGTCCCCGAACGCGCTCGCCGCCTCCGCGCGGGCGTCCTCCAGCGCACCGGGCAGCGCGGCGAGGTCGCGTACGACGCGCATGCCGCGTCCGCCGCCGCCCGCGGCAGCCTTCACCAGGACGGGCAGGTCGGCCGGGCTGACGTCGTGTGCGTCGAGCGGGGCGAGGCCCATCAGTTCCTTGGCGCGGGTCTTGGACGCCATCGCCTCGATCGCCTGGGGCGGGGGCCCGATCCAGACGAGCCCGGCGTCCTGTACCGCGCGGGCGAAGTCGGCGTTCTCGGAGAGGAATCCGTAGCCGGGGTGCACGGCGTCCGCACCGGCCGCGAGGGCGGCCTTCACGATGAGATCGCCGCGCAGATAGGTCTCGGCGGGCGCCGCGCCCGGCAGCCGAACCGCTGTGTCGGCCACACGTGTGTGCAGCGCACCCTCGTCCGCGTCGGAGTGTATGGCGACGGTACGTATACCCAGGTCGGCGCAGGTGCGGAAGATACGGCAGGCGATCTCGCCCCGGTTGGCGACGAGCAGGGTGGAAATCATGGGCCTCACATCCGGAAGACGCCGAAGCCGCCACGGGCGCCCTCGTAGGGAGCGGTGTGTATGGCGGACAGGCACATACCGAGGACGGTTCGGGTGTCGCGGGGGTCGATGACGCCGTCGTCGTAGAGCCGTCCGGACAGGAACATGGGGAGGGACTCCGACTCGATCTGGCCCTCGACCATCGCGCGCAGGGCGGCGTCCCCCTCCTCGTCGTACGGCTGCCCCTTGGCCAGGGCCGACTGGCGGGCCACGATCGACAGCACGCCGGCGAGCTGCTGCGGGCCCATGACGGCCGACTTGGCGCTGGGCCAGGCGAAGAGGAAGCGGGGGTCGTAAGCGCGGCCGCACATGCCGTAGTGGCCGGCGCCGTAGGACGCGCCCATGAGGACGGAGAGGTGCGGCACGGTGGAGTTGCTGACCGCGTTGATCATCATCGAGCCGTGCTTCACGATGCCGCCCTGCTCGTACTCCTTGCCGACCATGTAGCCGGTGGTGTTGTGCAGGAACAGCAGCGGGATGTCGCGCTGGTTGGCGAGCTGGATGAACTGCGCCGCCTTCTGCGACTCCTCGCTGAACAGCACCCCCCGCGCGTTGGCCAGGATGCCGACGGGGTAGCCGTGCAGCCCGGCCCAGCCGGTGACCAGGCTCGTGCCGTACAGCGGCTTGAACTCGTCGAAGTCGGAGGCGTCGACCAGGCGGGCGATCACCTCGCGCGGGTCGAAGGGGGTGCGCAGGTCGCCGGGGACGATGCCGAGCAGTTCCCCGGGGTCGTACTTGGGCGGCTCGGCGAAGGCCGGATCGGCGTACGCCTTGCGGTGGTTGAGCCGCGCGACCACCCTGCGCGCCTGCCGGATCGCGTCCCGCTCGTC
>NZ_MUNH01000263.1:0-10093 GCF_002154615.1 Streptomyces recifensis | reverse complement strand
CCCCGCGCCCGATCACCAGCAGCCCGCCGTCGGTCACCCACACGCGCACCGAGTCCCGGCGCAGGCGCGCGCGGACCACACGGGGGTGCCCGGTGTCCGCGATCTCCCGCAACGCCAATGCGGGCGGGCCCGGAAGGGGAGTGCCGACCCAGAGCGCGTCGACGGTCTCCGCGGCGCGGCCGGTGCGGTCCATGAGGGCGGTGAGGAAGCGGGGGTGCATGGGGGCGGCGAGGGGGTCGCAGTCCACGGCGGCCAGGGCGGCGCGTACCCAGGCGGGGTCCTCGTCGGTGAGGACGAGGGTGTGCGCGGTGAACGCCATGATCCCGGCGTCCCGTTGGCAGAGCTGGGGGAGGACGGTCACCGTGCCGTCCGGGGGCAGGAAGCGGTCGTCGGCCACCGCGTCCAGCAGTTCCGGCAACGTCTCCATCGTGCCCGCCTCTCGGTCCGGGGGAACCGCTGGTGGTGGGGAGCGTTAATCTGACCAGCGGCAGTACGCCGACACGGTATGAGAAGTACGAGCACAGAGGGGCGGATCGGTGGCGGACATCGAGGAAGCACGCAAGCAGTTCCAGCGGATCGACGCGGACGGCGACGGGTTCATCACCGCGGCCGAGTTCAAGTCCGCGCTCGCCCAGCAGGGCGACTTCAACGTCACCGAGACGGTCGCCGAGGCGGTCATCAAGACCCGTGACATCAACGGCGACAAGGTGCTGACGTTCGACGAGTTCTGGGCCTACCTGAACAAGTGACGTACCCGGCAGGGGTGTCCGCGCCGCGCGGACACCCCTCCCGTCACCTGCCGGTCGCCCACTCCTTGAGCGCGGCCTTGCTGGAGAAGTCCGCCACGTTCTTGTCGTGCGGCTCGGAGGTGTACTGGTGGAACTTCCAGTCCGCCTTGATCCGGGGCTTGCCGGCGCTCACGTAGTCGGCGATCCACAGTCCGTCGCCCGCGTACGACGTGGTGTCGATGTTCAGCCAGTAGTCCCGGTTGGTGTACAGCACCACCCGGTTGTCCGGCCGCAGACTGCGCAGCTTGCGGATGAAGCTGTCCTTCTCCGCGTTGCTCGCGTGTGTGCCGTCACCGGTCACCTCCCAGTCGACGGCCAGGATGTCGCCCGGCCGGTCGGGAGCGTGGCTGAGGAAGTACTCGGCCTGGTCGGTGAGGTTGCCCGGCCACAGGAAGTGGTAGAAGCCCGTGACCAGACCCGCGTCCCGCGCCGTCTTCGTCTGGGCCGCGAGTCTCGAGTTGACGTACGAACGGCCCTCCGTCGCCTTTATGAAGGCGAACGAGAGTCCGTCGGTCTCGTACGACGAGGACTGATACGCGCTGACGTCGATGCCATGGAGCATGAAGGTCTTGTGCCCCCACCGCCACCCCTCGGAACATCCCGCTCCCCGCACCTTCACACCCCGCCGGAGGAACCTTCATGCAGCGCACCGTGGTGACGTCCGAGGGCCCGCTCCCCGTGCCGTCCCCGGACCACGAGTGGACGGTGCTGTTCTTCGTCACCGAGCCCGGCATCGGGGAACGCCTGCCTGAACTCGGGGGCTGTACGACGGGGTTGTGCTCCGCGCGGGACGCGTCGGCGAGGTTCGCCCGCGCCGGGGCTCGCGTGCTCGGGGTGAGCGCACATGCCCCCGGTCACCTGGCGGAGTTCGCCGCCGGACGTGCTCTCGGCTATCCCCTGATCGGGGACGAGGACCTCTCCCTCGGCCGCGCGCTGGGCGTGCCCGAGGTACGGGCCGAGGGCCGCGCGCTGTTCGAGCGGGCGGGGGTCGTCCTGGACCGCACCGGGGCCGTGCGGGCGTTGATCCACCCCGTCCCCGACCCCGGCCGGCACGCGGAGTCGGTGCTGACCGAGCTGGACCGGCTCGCTAGCGCGGCCTGAGCACGTACGCCACGAGGCCGGCGGCCAGGGCGGCGGCGGCCAGCGCGTACACCGTGCGCCTGTCGCGGTGGGGGGCCTGAAGGGGAGCGCGGGAGACGACCGGGGTGGCGGGGGCCTCGCCCTGGACGACGTCGGCCACCACGACGGAGACGTTGTCCCGGCCGCCCGCGCGAAGGGCCAGCTCCACCAGCCGGTCGGCGGCCTCCTCCCGGCCGGACAGGCCGAGCGCGTCGGCGAGTTGGGCCTCCGGGACCAGGTCGGAGAGGCCGTCGGAGCAGAGCAGGAAGCGGTCGCCGGGCAGGGTCTCCAGGCGGAACAGGGCCGGGCTGAGCGACTCCCCGCCGACCAGCGCCTTCGTCACCATGGCCCGCTGCGGATGCGCGAGCGCCTCGGCGGGGGTGATCCGGCCGTCGTCCAGGAGGGTCTGCACCAGGGAGTCGTCACGGGTCAGCAGCACCAGCTCCCCGGCGCGCATCAGATACGTACGGGAGTCCCCGACATTGGCCACGACGAACTGGTCGCTGTCGGCCTCCATCAGGACCGCCGTGAGCGTGGTCCCCATGCCCTCCAGCTCCGGCGAGGTCCGCACCGCGTCGGCGATGGCCCGGTTCCCGGCGAGTATCGCCTCGCGCAGCGCCTCCATGGGCTCCGCCCGCGTCCGCTCCGGTCCCAGCTCGGCCATGTGCGAGATCACCACGGAGCTGGCCACCTCGCCAGCGGCATGCCCGCCCATCCCGTCCGCCACCACCAGCAGATGCGGCGCCGCGTACACCGAGTCCTCATTGACTTCCCGGACCAGCCCTTTGTCACTGCGGACCGTGAACCGAAGGCTCAGAGACATGCTTTCTCCTGGCAGGCGAACCCGCCCCGGCGAGGACTTCGCCACCGCTGCGGGACGGAAAAACAGGGGGAGTTGGAACTACAGACACCATGCCCGGGCACACCACGCCGGACGCCTGTGAGTTTTCCCCAGGGTGAGTCCGCCCGTTCCGTCGCGACCCTCCCCACCGTGCGCCGGGCGCTCAGGTCCTCCCCGGGGGTCCTCCGGGTCCGGGCTCTGATTGCGGGCCGGTCCCGGCTGTGAAACGTTCGCAGGGAGGCACTCCGCTCCCGATGATTGTGGCGCCGACATGACTGCTCCGCGCGTTCCGCTGTCGATCCTCGACCTCGTACCCGTGGCCTCGGGCACGGACACGGCCACCGCGCTGGACCAGTCCGTCGAACTGGTGCGGCTCGCGGACGCGCTCGGCTACAACCGGTACTGGTACGCCGAGCACCACAACGTCGTCACCTTCGCCTCCTCCGCGACCTCCCTGCTCATCGGCCGTGCCGCCGAGCACAGCGAGCGCATCCGGCTGGGCTCGGGCGGCGTGATGCTGCCCAACCACAGCCCGCTGATGGTCGCGGAGTACTACGGCACCCTCGCCGAGATGTACGGCGACCGCATCGACCTCGGCCTCGGCCGCGCACCGGGCACCGACCCGACGACGGCCGCCGCGCTGCGCCGGGGCGGCGCCGCCACCGACACGTTCATCCAGGACGTCGTCGACCTGCACCGCTACCTCAGCTCCCGCGACGGCGGGGGGCCGGGGGTGAGGGCGGTGCCGGGCCAGGGCACCGAGGTCCCGCTGTGGATGCTGGGCTCCAGCCTCGACGGCGCGGCCGTCGCCGCCTATCTCGGGCTGCCGTACGCCTTCGCCTCGCACTTCGCCCCGCAGATGCGGCACGAGGCGCTGGAGCTGTACCGCTCGCGCTTCTCGACGGAGTTCCCCACCGCCGAGATCCCGCAGCCGTACGCCATGGTCGGCGTCAACGTCCTCGTGGCCCCCACCGACGAGGAGGCGCACTACCTGTTCACCACCGCCCAGCAGATGGCCGCCGGCATCTACACCGGCCATCGCGGTCCGCTGCGGCCCCCGGTCAGCGACCTCGGGACCGTGATCGGGCCCGAGGTCGCCCGGTTCGTGGACGACTTCCAGGAGGTACGCGCGGTGGGCTCGCCGGAGACGGTCGTCACCGAGCTGGAGGCGCTGGTCGCGGACCTGAAGGCCGACGAACTCATCATCACGACCTACACCCACGATCCCGCGCACCGCGCGCATTCGTTCTCGCTGCTGGCCGAGGCGTGGGGGCTGGACGGCGGCGGCTGAGGGCCCTCACTTCTTTCCGGCGTCGACGACGAGATACTCCTCGCAGATGGGCCGCCCCTCGAAATAGCACTGGAGGATGTCGAGCGTTCCGGCGGCATAGCGGGCCTGCGCGGAAAGCGTCGTCCCGGAAATGTGGGGCGTCATTCCGTTGAACGGCATCGTGCGCCAGGGATGGTCGGCCGGCGCCGGCTGCGGATACCAGACGTCTCCCGCGTATCCCGCGATGTGGCCGGAATGCAGAGCCTCCACGACCGCGTCCCGGTCGACCAGCTGGGCCCGCCCGCAATTGATGACGTACGTGCCGCGTTTCATCATGCCGAAGGTCTCCGCGTTCAGCATGTTCTTCGTGGACGGAAACAGCGGCAATTGCAGGCTGAGAATGTCGATGTCGGTGATCATCGACTCCAGCTCCGAATGAAAGGTGAGGCCCAGTTCCTGCTCGGTCTCCGGGTCGAGCTGATGCCGCTGGTGATAGTGCAGCTCCAGTCCGAAGGGCTTGAGCCGGCGCAGGACGGCCAGCCCGATGCGGCCCGCCCCGACCGCCCCGTACTTCATGCCCTCGATGTCGTAGCCGCGCTCCACGCAGTCCGCGACGTTCCACACGCCGTTGGTGGAAATGCCGTGGGAGGGAAGGTAGTTGCGCACCTGGGCCAGGATCATCATGACCGTGTGCTCGGCCACGCTGACGCTGTTGGAGCCGGTGACCTCGGCGACGGTCACCCCCGCCTGCGCCGCCGCGTCCAGGTCGACATGGTCAGAGCCGATCCCCGCGGTGAGCGCCAGCTTCAGCTTGGACGCCTTCGCCAGACGCTCCTTCGTGAGATACGCCGGCCAGAACGGCTGCGAGATGACGACCTCGGCCTCGGGGAGGTGCGTGTCGAACTCGGTCTGCTCCCCGTCCTTGTCGCTGGTGACGATGAACCGGTGGCCGTTCTTCTCCAGATAGCCCCGCAGCCCGAGTTCACCCGATACACACCCGACCAGTTCGCCGGGTTCGAATCCGAGTGGGCCCTTGGGGGCGGGCGCGGGGCCACCGTTGACATTCCAGCCGATGTCCGGGATTGCGTCCCGCGCGTATTTCGGCGGATATCCTGCCTGCGGGTCGGGATAGAGGACGCACAGAACGGTCGACATCAGCAGCCCCTTCACAAAAGGTGAGCAATCGGGTGCTGTTTCGAGCCTACCCCCGTCACCGCCGCCGCGGCGCGATGAGCAATACCTTGCCGAGGTGACCGCTGTCCACGGAAACTCAACTCCGCTCGCCCTGCTGCCAGTCGCGCCAGCGGATGCGGGGCTTGTCCAGCACCTTGCCGAGCGTGCCCCACTCGTCGCGGCCGAGCCGGGAGAGCGGGCGCAGCCGCTCGATGTCCGGGAGCCCGTCCTCGGCGAGCGCCTCCTCGCTGACCACCGCGTGGACCACCCGGCCGAACACCACCGTGGAGTCGCCCAGCGTCAGCAGGCTGTGCAGCTCGCACTCCAGCGCCGCCGGGGAGGCCGCGACCCGGGGCGGCCTCACCCGCAGGGAGGGCTCGGGCTCCAGCCCCACCGCGCCGAACTCGCTGACGTCGGACGGGAAGTCCGTCCCGGTGTCGTTGATCTCCTTGAACAGCCCCTCCGGCGCCAGGTTGACCACGAACTGCCCGGTCTCCTCCACGTTCCGCAGCGAGTCCTTGCGGGTCACCGAGGTGAACTGCACGATCGGCGGCCGCACACAGGAGACCGAGAAGAACGAGTGCGGCGCGAGGTTGGGCCGCTCGGGGTGGTCCCTGGGGACCGTGGAGACCCACGCGATCGGCCGCGGCACCACCACCGAGGTGAGGAGCCGGTAGAAGGCGTGCGGGGCCATGGCCGAGGGGTCGAAGTCGGTACGCATGATCCCCAGTATTCAGCGGGCCGGCCCTAACACTCGATGATGTTCACCGCGAGCCCGCCCCGCGCCGTCTCCTTGTACTTGACGCTCATGTCCGCGCCCGTCTCCTTCATGGTCTTGATGACCTTGTCGAGGGAGACCTTGTGGGAGCCGTCGCCGCGCATGGCCATCCTGGCGGCGGTGACCGCCTTCACCGAGGCCATGCCGTTGCGCTCGATGCACGGGATCTGGACCAGGCCGCCGACGGGGTCGCAGGTCAGGCCCAGGTTGTGCTCCATGCCGATCTCGGCCGCGTTCTCCACCTGCTCGGGGGAGCCACCGAGCACCTCGGCGAGCGCGCCCGCCGCCATGGAGCAGGCGGAGCCCACCTCGCCCTGGCAGCCGACCTCGGCGCCGGAGATGGAGGCGTTCTCCTTGAAGAGCATGCCGATCGCGCCGGCCGCCAGCAGGAAGCGGACCACGCCCTCCTCGTCCGCGCCGGGCACGAAGTCCATGTAGTAGTGCAGCACCGCCGGGATGATGCCGGCCGCGCCGTTGGTGGGGGCGGTGACCACCCGGCCGCCCGCCGCGTTCTCCTCGTTCACCGCCATCGCGTAGAGGGTGATCCACTCCATGGCGTGCGCGAGCGCGTTGCCCTCGGCGCGCAGCTGGCGGGCGGAGACGGCGGCGCGGCGGCGCACCTTCAGACCGCCCGGCAGGATGCCCTCGCGGGACATGCCGCGGGCCACGCACTCGCGCATCACCCGCCAGATCTCCAGCAGCCCCGCGCGGATCTCCTCCTCGGTGCGCCACGCCCGCTCGTTCTCCAGCATCAGCGCGGAGATCGACAGCCCGGTCTCCCTGGTGAGCCGCAGCAGCTCGTCACCGGTGCGGAACGGGTACTTCAGCACCGTGTCGTCCAGCTTGATCCGGTCCGCGCCGACCGCCTCCTCGTCCACGACGAAGCCGCCGCCGACCGAGTAGTACGTCTTGGTCAGCAGCTCCTCGCCCGAGGCGTCGTACGCCCAGAGCGTCATGCCGTTGGCGTGGTACGGGAGGGTCTCGCGGCGGTGCAGGACCAGGTCGTCGTCGAAGGAGAAGGCGATCTCGTGCTCACCGAGCAGACTGAGCCGGCCCGCCTCACGGATCGCCTCGACCCGGTCGTCGGCGCCCTCCACGTCCACCGTGCGCGGGGAGGCGCCCTCCAGGCCCAGCAGCACCGCCTTGGGGGTGCCGTGGCCGTGGCCGGTGGCGCCGAGCGAGCCGTACAGCTCGCAGCGGACGGCGGCGACGGCGTCCAGCAGGCCCTCGTTGCGGAGGCGGCGGGCGAACATGCGCGCCGCCCGCATCGGACCGACCGTGTGGGAGCTGGACGGGCCGATGCCGATCGAGAACAGGTCGAAGACCGAGACGGCCACGGTGACTCCTCAATACGAACAGGTACAAAAGGTGATGCGGACACAGCACGGGTGCCCCGCCCACCGGCAGTGGGCGGGGCACCCGGGTAACACATACGGGGTACTACTCGCCCAGCGCCGGATACAGCGGGTGCTTCTCCGCCAGCACCCGCACACGGGCGGCGAGCGCCTCGGCGTCGTACGACGGCTTCAGCGTCTCCGCGATCACGTCCGCGACCTCGGCGAAGTCCTCGGCGGTGAAGCCGCGGGTGGCGAGGGCGGGCGTGCCGATCCTGAGGCCGGAGGTGACCATCGGCGGGCGCGGGTCGTTCGGGACCGCGTTGCGGTTGACCGTGATGCCGACCTCGTGGAGCCGGTCCTCGGCCTGCTGCCCATCCAGCTCCGACTCACGCAGATCCACCAGGATCAGGTGCACGTCCGTGCCGCCGGAGAGCACGTTGACCCCGGCCTCACGGGCGTCCGGCGCGGTCAGCCGCTCGGCCAGGATGCGTGCCCCCTCCACGGTACGACGCTGGCGCTCCGCGAAGTCCGCCGAGGCCGCGACCTTGAAGGAGACCGCCTTGGCGGCGATCACGTGCTCCAGCGGGCCGCCCTGGAAACCGGGGAAGACCGAGGAGTTCAGCTTCTTGGCGAAGTCCTTCCTGGCCAGGATGATGCCGCCGCGCGGGCCGCCGAGCGTCTTGTGCGTGGTGGAGGTCACCACGTCCGCGTGCTCGACCGGGTTCGGGTGCAGCCCCGCCGCGACCAGACCGGCGAAGTGCGCCATGTCCACCCACAGGTACGCCCCGGCCTCGTCCGCGATCCGCCGGAACTCGGCGAAGTCGAGCTGCCGGGGGTACGCCGACCAGCCCGCGATGATCACCTTGGGGCGGTGCTCCTTGGCCAGCCGCTCGACCTCGGCCATGTCGACCAGGCCGGTCTCGCCGTCCACGTGGTACGCGACCACGTTGAACTGCTTGCCGGAGAAGTTCAGCCGCATCCCGTGGGTGAGGTGGCCACCGTGCGCCAGGTCGAGCCCGAGGATGGTGTCGCCGGGCTGGGCCAGCGCGAACAGCGCCGCCTGGTTGGCCGAGGCGCCCGAGTGCGGCTGGACGTTGGCGTACTCGGCGCCGAACAGCTCCTTCACCCGGTCGATGGCGATCTGCTCGGCCACGTCGACGTGCTCGCAGCCGCCGTAGTAGCGGCGGCCCGGATAGCCCTCGGCGTACTTGTTGGTCAGGACCGACCCCTGCGCCTCCATCACCGCGAGCGGTGCGAAGTTCTCGGAGGCGATCATCTCCAGGGTCGACTGCTGGCGGCGCAGCTCGGCGTCGACCGCGGCGGCGATCTCCGGGTCCAGCTCGTGCAGGGGCGTGTTCAGGACGTCAGTCATACGGCTTCCGGCTCCTCAGCCTGCGATGTAGGCGGTGTACTCGTCGGCGGTCAGCAGGTCGGCGGGCTGCTCCGCGACGCGCACCTTGAACAGCCAGCCGCCCTCGAAGGGCGCGGAGTTCACCAGCGACGGGTCGTCCACGACGTCCTGGTTGATCTCGGTGATCTCACCGGAGACGGGGGAGTACAGCTCGGAGACCGACTTGGTGGACTCCAGCTCGCCGCAGGACTCGCCCGCGGTGACCGCGGCGCCGACCTCGGGAAGCTGCACGAAGACCACATCGCCGAGCGCGTTGGCCGCGTGCTCGGTGATGCCGACCGTCGACGCACCGCCCTCTGCGGCCGACAGCCACTCGTGCTCCTTGCTGTAGCTCAACTGCTGCGGGTTGCTCATGACCTGAATTCTCCTGTACGCGAGGACGTGCTCGTCGGTCGGAAAGGGATCGAACCGCTGAAGAGCGGGTGAATGTGCGCAGGGTCACGCCGGGGACCGGCCGGACCCGGTGCCAGTGTCTACTTGGCGCGCTTGTAGAAGGGCAGCGCCACGACCTCGTACGGCTCGTGGCTGCCCCGGATGTCCACGCCCACACCGGCGGCTCCCGGCGCCGCGTGCGCGGCGTCGACGTAGGCGATGGCCAGCGGCTTGCCGAGGGTGGGGGAGGGGGCGCCGGAGGTGACCTCGCCGATCACCGTGCCGTCCGCGACGACGGCGTACCCGGCGCGCGGCACCCGGCGGCCCTCGGCGATCAGTCCGACCAGGACGCGCGGCGGCTGCGCCTCGGCGCGCTCGGCGGCCTTCGCCAGCGCCTCGCGGCCGACGAAGTCGCCCTCCTTGCCGAACTTGACCACGCGGCCGAGACCGGCGTCGAAGGGGGTCAGCTCCGTGGTCAGCTCGTGCCCGTACAGCGGCATGCCCGCCTCCAGGCGCAGGGTGTCCCGGCAGGACAGCCCGCACGGCACCAGGCCGGCGGCGGTCCCGGCCTCCAGCAGTGCCTGCCACAGCTCCGCCGCGTGCTCGGGCTTCACGAACAGCTCGAAGCCGTCCTCGCCGGTGTAGCCGGTGCGGGCGATCAGCGCGGGGACGCCCGCGACGGTGCCGGGCAGCCCGGCGTAGTACTTCAGGCCGTCGAGGTCGGCGTCGGTGACCGCCTTGAGGATGCCGGGGGACTCCGGGCCCTGGACGGCGAGCAGCGCGTAGGCGTCGCGGTCGTCGCGGACCTCGGCGTCGAAGCCGGCCGCACGCTCGGTCAGCGCGTCCAGCACGACCTGGGCGTTGGAGGCGTTGGCCACCACCATGTACTCGGCGTCGGCGAGCCGGTAGACGATCAGGTCGTCCAGGATGCCGCCGTCGGCGCGGCAGATCATGGTGTAGCGGGCGCGGCCCACGCCGACCGAGGCGAGGTCGCCGACGAGGGC
>NZ_MUNH01000262.1:0-4754 GCF_002154615.1 Streptomyces recifensis | reverse complement strand
GAGTAGGACGCCGCCGAACTCCTTTTACAGCTCCGGCTCTTGGGCATACAGCCCGAGAGCCGGAGCTTTTTTGCGTTGCGGTAGGGTCAGGGTGCGTTGTCGTCACTTTCGTACAGGAGGCTTCCGGGTGGAGGTCCAGGAGACCCGCGTCCAGACGGACCGGGTCCTCACCATCCCCAACATCCTCAGCATGGCTCGGCTCGCCGGTGTCCCTCTGTTCCTGTGGCTGATTCTCAGGCCGGAGTTCGGAGGCCCCAAGAGTGATGGTTGGGCTCTCCTGGTCCTGGCACTGAGCGGAGTCAGCGACTATCTGGACGGCAAGCTCGCCCGGCGCTGGAACCAGGTCAGCAGTCTCGGCCGGCTCCTCGACCCGGCCGCCGACCGGCTCTATGTCCTTTCCACGCTCCTCGGTCTCACCTGGCGGGAGATCCTGCCGCTGTGGCTGACCGCGCTGCTGTTGGCCCGGGAGCTCGTTCTGCTGGTGATGGTCGGCATCCTGCGTCGGCACGGCTATCCGCCGCCCCAGGTGAACTTCCTCGGGAAGGCGGCCACCTTCAACCTGATGTATGCCTTCCCGTTGCTGCTGCTCAGCGACGGAAGCGGTTGGATCGCGTCACTCGCCGCTGTTTTCGGATGGGCGTTCGCCGGATGGGGTACAACCCTGTATTGGTGGGCAGGAGTGCTTTATATGGTCCAGGTCCGCCGTCTGGTGCGCGCGGACTCGTTGGCCGACGGAACTCCGCGATCGTCCACGACGTGACGCTTCGATGGCCCGCGACGGAAAAGTGCGGGACAATCTGGACGGGTGAAGTCGGCTAGACCGTCGTCTCTTCGAGGAGGACGCTTCCGACATGAAGGCCGTCGTGATGGCCGGTGGCGAAGGCACGCGCCTGCGCCCTATGACCTCTAGCATGCCCAAGCCGCTCCTGCCCGTGGCCAACCGCCCGATCATGGAGCACGTGCTCAGGTTGCTCAAAAAGCATGGGCTCAACGAGACCGTGGTCACGGTGCAGTTCCTGGCGTCGCTCGTCAAGAACTACTTCGGTGACGGCGAGGAACTCGGCATGGAGCTCACGTATGCCAATGAGGAGAAGCCACTCGGTACCGCCGGAAGCGTCAAGAACGCCGAGGACGCGCTCAAGGACGACGCCTTCCTCGTCATTTCCGGTGATGCGCTGACCGACTTCGACCTCACCGAGCTGATCAACTTCCACAAGGAGAAGGGAGCCCTGGTCACGGTCTGCCTGACCCGGGTCCCGAATCCGCTGGAGTTCGGCATCACCATCGTGGACGAGGAGGGCAAGGTCGAGCGCTTCCTCGAGAAGCCGACCTGGGGCCAGGTCTTCTCCGACACGGTGAACACGGGCATCTATGTCATGGAGCCCGAGGTGTTCGACTATGTCGATCCCGATGTCCCCGTCGACTGGTCCGGAGATGTCTTCCCCCAGTTGATGAAGGAGGGCAAGCCCATCTACGGCTACATCGCCGAGGGCTACTGGGAGGACGTCGGCACCCACGAGAGCTATGTGAAGGCCCAGGCCGACGTTCTCGAGGGCAAGGTCGACGTCGACATCGACGGTTTCGAGATCTCGCCCGGCGTCTGGGTCGCCGAGGGTGCCGAGGTGCACCCCGACGCGGTGCTGCGGGGCCCGCTCTACATCGGTGACTACGCCAAGGTCGAGGCGGGCGCCGAGATACGCGAGCACACCGTCATCGGCTCCAACGTGGTCGTCAAGAGCGGTGCCTTCCTGCACAAGGCCGTCGTCGCGGACAACGTGTACGTCGGACAGCAGAGCAATCTCCGCGGCTGCGTGGTCGGCAAGAACACCGACATCATGCGGGCCGCGCGGATCGAGGACGGCGCGGTCATCGGTGACGAGTGCCTGATCGGCGAGGAGTCGATCATCCAGGGCAACGTCCGGGTGTACCCGTTCAAGACCATCGAGGCCGGCGCCTTCGTCAACACCTCGGTCATCTGGGAGTCCAGGGGCCAGGCGCACCTCTTCGGGGCGCGCGGGGTCACCGGCATCCTGAACGTGGAGATCACGCCCGAGCTGGCCGTACGGCTGGCCGGCGCGTACGCCACCACCCTGAAGAAGGGCACCACGGTCACCACGGCACGTGACCACTCCCGAGGCGCCCGTGCGCTCAAGCGCGCGGTGATCTCGGCGCTCCAGGCGAGCGCGATCGACGTGCGCGACCTGGAGAACGTGCCGCTGCCCGTGGCCCGGCAGCAGACGGCGCGGGGCAGCTCCGGCGGCATCATGATCCGGACCTCGCCGGGTGTGCCGGACTCCGTGGACATCATGTTCTTCGACGCCAAGGGCGCGGACCTCTCCCAGGGCAGCCAGCGCAAGCTGGACCGGGTGTTCGCGCGCCAGGAGTACCGGCGGGCGTTCCCCGGCGAGATCGGTGACCTGCACTTCCCGTCCAGCGTCTACGACTCGTACACCGGTTCGCTGCTGCGGAACGTGGACACGACCGGGATCGCCGAGTCCGGGCTGAAGGTCGTCGTCGACGCCTCGAACGGCAGCGCCGGCCTGGTTCTGCCCAGCCTGCTCGGCAAGCTCGGCGTGGACTCGCTGACCATCAACCCCGGTCTGGACGAGTCCCGGCCCACCGAGACCGAAGAGATGCGGCGCAAGGGCCTCCAGCGGCTCGGCGAGATCGTGGCGTCCTCCGGAGCGGCCTTCGGCGTACGGTTCGACCCCGTCGGCGAGCGGCTGTCGCTCGTGGACGAGAAGGGCAGCATCATCGAGGACGACCGGGCGCTGCTGGTGATGCTCGACCTGGTCGCCGCCGAGCGGCGCAGCGGCCGGGTGGCGCTGCCGGTGACCACGACCCGGATCGCGGAGCAGGTGGCCGCGTACCACGGCACCCAGGTCGAGTGGACGACCACCTCGCCGGACGACCTCACGCGGGTCGGCGGCGAGGAGGAGACCATCTTCGGCGGTGACGGCAAGGGCGGCTTCATCGTCCCCGAGTTCAGCAGCGTCTACGACGGCACCGCGGCGTTCGTGCGGCTGATCGGGCTGGTGGCGCGGACGCAGCTCACGCTCAGCCAGATCGACGCCCGGATTCCGCGGGCCCATGTCCTCAAGAGGGACCTGGCGACGCCGTGGGCGGTCAAGGGCCTTGTCATGCGCAGCGTGGTCGAGGCGGCCGGCGACCGGTCCGTGGACACCACGGACGGCGTGCGGGTCGTGGAGAGCGACGGCCGCTGGGTGATGGTCCTGCCCGACCCGGCCGAGGCGGTCACGCACCTGTGGGCGGAGGGCCCGGACGACGCCTCCGCGCAGGCCCTGCTGGACGAGTGGTCGGCCGTGGTGGACAGCGCCGGCCGCTGATCCCCGCAACACTCCGAATCTGCCGGACAGTGCCCCCACCGGGGGTGCTGTCCGGCAGGTGTATGGGGCTCGTTCGAAGACACCGCTCGCGGCATGCGACGATGTGCGGCATGCCGCAGCAACCCCCCGTTCGGAGCAGCCCCGCGCGGCCGGGGCGCCCGGACGCCTCGATGTCGTTGATCACCAACGTGATGGACCACAGCCTGGACGACGGGTACGCCGAGGCCGCCGCGCGCCGGAAGTCCCTGGGCGAGGGCGGTCTGCCGAAGACCCTCCGCGCCAAGCTGGGCCTCGCGGGCGGCCTGGTGCTCGCGGCCCTGGTGGTGACGGTCGGGGCGTCGCAGGCGCACGTCGCGGCTCCCGTGGTGGCCAAGGAGCGCCAGGAGCTGATCGACCGCATCGACCGGGAGACCACCGCCGCGGACAAGCTGGAGAGCGGGGTCGACCAGCTTCGTGAGGACGTGGGCGCGCGGCAGCGGGCCGCGCTCCGGCAGAGCGGGGGCAGCCAGGCGGACCTGGTGAGTCTGCTGTCGGGTGCCATCGCCGTGCACGGGCCGGGCGTGAAGCTCGTGGTGAACGACGCCAAGGAGGCGAGCAGCGGGGGAGACGGCACGAACCCGCGCGAGTCCGCCGGCTTCTCCGACACCGGGCGGGTGCGTGACCGGGACATGCAGCGCGTGGTCAACGGGCTGTGGGCGTCCGGCGCCGAGGCGGTGTCCATCAACGGTCAGCGGCTGACCGCCCTGTCCGCGATCAGGGCCGCGGGTGACGCGATACTGGTCGACAACAGGCCGCTGGTGCCGCCGTACACGGTGCTGGCGGTGGGGGACGGGCAAAAGCTGAGTACCGCGTTCCAGAACAGCGCCGACGGGTTGTACCTGCACGCGCTCCAGGACAACTTCGGTATCCGCACCGCCATCTCCGCGGAGGGCGACGTCCGGTTGCCCGCCGCACCGAGTGTGATCGTACGAACAGCACAGCCGAGCGCCGAGCAGGCCGAGAAGACTGAGAAGGGCACATCGTGATCGCCGTACTGGGCCTCGTCGTGGGAGTGGTGGCCGGACTGTTGGTCCGGCCCGAGGTTCCGGCGGTGGTCGAGCCGTACCTGCCCATCGCCGTCGTGGCGGCGCTGGACGCCGTGTTCGGCGGGCTGCGGGCGATGCTCGACGGCATCTTCGACGACAAGGTCTTCGTGGTCTCGTTCCTGTCCAACGTGGTCGTGGCCGCGCTGATCGTGTTCCTCGGCGACGAGCTGGGCGTGGGCGCGCAGTTGTCCACCGGCGTGGTCGTGGTCCTGGGCATCCGCATCTTCTCCAACGCGGCGGCGATCCGGCGCCACGTCTTCCGGGCGTGAGCGGGATGAGCGACCAGCAGGAGCGGCCGGAGAACGGGCTGCGCAAGGAACTC
>NZ_MUNH01000261.1:0-22341 GCF_002154615.1 Streptomyces recifensis | reverse complement strand
TGGCGGTGCCGGAGGGCTGGGGTCAGGAGCCGGTCGACATGGCGTCGTCGTCGGACTGGCTCGGGGAGTAGTCGGGGTCGGAACTGTTGTCCTGGGAGTCGAAGGTCATGGACATGAGGTGCTGGTTCTGGGAAGCGGAAGAGGCGTCGGCCATGCTGACATCGGTCTGCTGGCTGCCGTCCTGCGAGCTGCTCTCGCTGTCGGAGGACGAGTCGAGCGGGACGTCGCCCAGCGTGTAGACGGCCTTGTCGCCGGAGCCCTTCTTGGACACCCAGCCCCGCTTCACGTACTCCTTGATCAGACCGTCGCGGCGCTTCTTGGGGATGTCGGACTTGCTCATCCCCGCCTGGTGGGCGTCGGCGCTGCTGCTGCCGGGGGCCTTGCCCTGTGCGGTCTTGTCCTCGTAGTCCGCCAGCGCCATGAAACTGGCCTTGTCCGCGCTCAGGGCCCACAGGGCGAAGTTCTGCATCTCCGACTCGTCCAGCGTGGTCTTGCCCTGGAGCGCGGCCTTGGCCGCCAGGTAGTACTCGGACGCGTCGCTCGGGTCGGCACCGGCGCGGACCAGGTCGTTGGGGTCGGGCCCGTTCTCCCACTGCTCGTAGACGGCTCCGTTGAGCCAGACATCGATCTGGACCGGGATCATCACCTGGCGGTGGTTGCCGGAGTTGGTCGCGTAGCTGACGTGGAACTCGAGTTTGCCCTTCTTGAGGCCGACGAGCCGGTGCTCGATGTCCCGCCAGGCACCAGTGCCCTGGTTGAGCGACCACTGCGGGACGATGTTGTCGCTCCTGTCCTCGCCGCCCACCTCCAGGCCCATCACATGCCCGCGGTCGTAACCCGCGCCGCCGAACAGGTCCCGCCACACGTCCGCCTTCTGCGGCTTCGGGGCGCCCTTCTGCGCGGCGCGCACATACGCCTCGTGCAGGCTGATGACGGCGAGCGGATCAGGTGCGGCAGGGCGTCCCTTCGTGGACGTCGGGTCGATGCTGCCCGTCACCACCTTGGGACGCTCGATCGTCAGTCCCGTGAGGACGTCCGCGCCTTCCTTGGTGGGCGCGTAGTGCGAGACGGTGGCCGGCTCCTTGGTGACGGTCTCCAGCTTCCGCTGCACAGGCGCGTCGGAGGCCGGACGGGGCGCGCCCGAGTCCCCGACTCCCTCGCCGGTCTGCCGCTGCACGCCCGGAGCGGGTCCGGACATCACCTTGCGGGCGTTGGCCTCCGCGGCGCGCTCGAAGCGGTCCGAGGGGTCGGACACGGAGTAGCCGTGTCCGGTGTCCGTACCGGAGACGGGCCCGTTGCGCTGCTGGATCACGTGCGTCAGCTCGTGCGCCAGGGTGTGCCGGTCGCCGCCCCCCTTGCCGATCACGATGTGGCTGCCGGACGTGTAGGCACGGGCGCCCATCTGCGACGCCGAATCCTGCGCGGCGCGGCCGGTGTGCACGCGGACGTCGGAGAAGTCGGCGCCGAGCCGGCCCTCCATCTCCGTACGCGTCGGCTGGTCCAGCGGTTTCCCGGAGCCGCTCAGCACGTCGTGCACGGCCGCTCGCTGAACCGCCTCCTCGGCGGCCGCCCGCTGCACGTCGACCTCTTCCTGATGCCCGCACCCCGCGCCATGCCGGTGGGTCTCCGGTGCCGCCCGCTGCATCATCCGCGCCACGGCGGCGTTCCCGACGGCGCCCTGCAATCCGGCCAGGGAACCGGGCCCGAGCCGGGTGGGCGCCTTCGCGGGTGCCGCGGGCGTGCGGCGCCCGATCTTCCCCGCCTCGCGTTCACTCGTGGTGTGTGCCGGCTGATGGGCGTGCATCATGAGCCTTCCGACGCGCCAGTGATCATCCCTCCGTGATACCTCGCGCCCCCTGCTCCCGGCCAGGGCCGCGGGGGCAGTGTCGGGGCACGCACAGGGCAAGGGCGGGTGGACGACGGGGAACTTGTCCACCGACTCGGTCGGCGCCATGGGGCGGTCCATGACGGTGACTCCGGTCGGCGGCACGCGGCGCAGGTGCGGGACTGGCCGGTGGACGGGCAGCACACCTAGGGCGCCGTGGCTCAGCGGCTCGCCCTGTGGGCCGTCCTGGACGACATCGTGCCGGGCGGGACCGCCTCCGGCGGGGACGTGGGGCGGTGGCTAAGGAGCTATCAACCCGGTGCGGCAGTGCGGGGCACATCTCGTCGTTGCCGCAGCCAGCGCACCCGACCCCGCCCGCTCGCCGGCGCGAACCTCGGCGATTCGGCCAACCCCGACCTTTGGGAGACCCGTTGGGGCGGACGGGTCCATGCATTCTCCACGCGCCGCCACCCGCTCTATCCCGGGAGATCCGAAGCGACCGAAAAACACCAGTTCGATATCCCGGGTGACTCGTTGAGCTTCACGAACCAGGCGTGACCGACAGATGGGGGGACAGCTTGAACACGGGCAGCACATCCGCGCAGCAGGACCAAGGCACGTCCAAGGCGAGTCCTGCGGAAGACACCGTGAGCACGCCGCAGGCGGAGGAGTTCCTCTACCGGGACACCTCTCGGCTTCAAGCCGGGGCGCAGATGACGACCGTCACGATGGCACGGCGCCTGCCCGCGCTGGTGCTGCGCTCCTTGCAGATGGCCTGGCGAGTAGACCGGGTCGCGACGGCAGGTCTACTCGCCTGCCAGGTCGGCACTGGCGTACTCGCGGCCCTGGGCCTGCTGGCCGTCACCGGAACCCTGACCGCGCTGATCTCCTCAGGCGACGTCTCAGACCGGCTGTGGGAGGCGGCCCCACAGCTGGCCGTGATCGCCGCGGCGGCCGGCCTTCGCGCCCTACTTGGCATCACAGTGACGTGGCTGACGGGGCGGCTGCGCCCCTTTCTGGCCCGGGCCGCCGAGCTCACCATGATCGAGGCGGCGCTCGGCGCCGAGCTCGCCGCAAACAACCAGCCCGGCTACAACGACTTCTACGACATCGCCGACCGCGGCTCCCAGGTCACGCCCGACCTCGTGGAGGAAGCCCAGGACGTGCTGGCCGCCACCGCGACCCTCGCGGCCGGAGCCACCGTCCTCGCCGTGATCCACCCGCTCCTCCTGCCTCTGCTGCTGCTGGCGTGCCTGCCGCAGGCAGCCGCCTATGTGCGGGCCGCCCGCGTCGTGTACCTGGCCGGTCTGGAGACCTCGGGCCGGCGCCGGATGCTGCACAAGCTGCGCTGGCACATGGCCTATATGGAGTCCAGCGAGGAGATGCGTGCCTGCCTGGCCGGCCCGTTCCTCCTCGGCCGGTACCGGCGCCTCGCCACCTCGGTCAACGCCGCCGAACGCAAGGCCGCGGACACGGGCGCCTGGATGGGCCTGGCTGGCGCGGCCGTCGGCGGGGTGGCCTCGGCCTCGGTGTGGGCCGCGCTGCTATGGCTCCTGGCCTCCGGACACATGGACCTGGCGGCCGGAGGCGGCGCGGTCTTCGCCCTCCAGACGGCGACCGGATCCGTCCGCGGCATCATCAACGGCGGCGCGCGGTTGGTGCGCACCGGCTGGTACGTGCAGGACTGGCAGAACTTCCTCGACAACGCTCACGGCCAAGCCATGGCCGGCTCGCGCGGTACGAAGACGCTGTCCGCGGCCCCGGAGCGGTTCGAGGTCCGCGACGTCACCTACCGGTACGACGGCGCCGACCGGGACAGCCTGAGCGGGGTGTCGCTGCGGGTGCGGCGCGGGGAGATCGTGGCGCTGGTCGGAGAGAACGGATCGGGGAAATCCACGCTGTCCCGGCTGATCTGCGGACTGCTCCTGCCCACCTCCGGCGAGGTGGCCTGGGATCACACCACCACCGCCCGGATGGAGCCCTGGGGGGCGTGGAAGCACGTCGCCCTGGCTCCGCAGAGGTACACGTACCTGCCGCTGACCCTGCGGGACAACATCACATTCGGGCAGGGCGACCGCAGTGACGCCGCCGTCCTGGCGGCCTGTGCGGCGTCCGGCGCCGCCGACATGCTGCCCGGTCTCCGGTCTGGCCTCGACACCCTGTTGACCTCCGAGTGGTTCGGCGGCCAACAGCTGTCCGGCGGGCAGTGGCAGCGCGTCGTGCTCACTCGGGCCTTCCACCGCGACGCCGCCCTGCTGGTGATGGACGAGCCCACGGCCGCCCTCGACGCCCGAGCTGAGCACCACGTCTTCACCGGGCTGCGGGAGCTGGCCAAGGACCGGGCCATCCTCCTGATCACGCACCGGCTCGCCAACGTCGCCGTAGCCGACCGGATCGTCGTTCTCGATCAGGGACGCCTGGTGCAGGAAGGGACCTACGCGCGGCTCACCCGGGAGCCGGGCCTGTTCCGGTCCCTGTGGGAACTCCAGCGGCGCACCGGCGGTGACGAGACGGGCGACACCCCGTGATGTCCAGTCCGCGCGCGTGCCGTCCGCCCGCAAAGGAGTTCCTTCATGACCGCCACGTCCATCGCGGCCGCGGCCTACTGGGAGCCGCTTTGGTCCCAGGGCCGCCGCTACCGGCAGCTCGACGACACCGAGAACCGGTTGCTGGAGGACCATCTCGGCCCCGGTCGTGACCGCCCCGCCCTCGACATCGGCTGCGGCGACGGCTCGCTCACCCGGCGCCTCGCCGAACTCGGCTACCGCACCACCGGCATCGACTGCTCCCCCAGCGCCCTCGCGCTCGCCGCCGCCCAGGACGCGGGACCCGGCCACCAACCGGTCTGGCGGTGCATGGACGTCACCACCGACGACCTGCGTGCCCTGCCCGAGCCGGCCTACGCGGTCGTCACCTGCCGCCTCGTCTACCGATGGATCCCCGACAAAGCCGCCTTCCTCAACCGCCTCCGCCACATCCTTGCCCCGGGCGGGACCTTCTGGGTGGTCACCGAGATCGCCGGGCGCCGCCCCGCTACCGACCCTGCGAAGGGCCTCGGCATCACTCCCGCCCAGTCGGAGATCCTCACTGCGGGCTGGTCCGCCGTCCAGACCGCCGACCTCGACGTCCTGCGCTGCTACGCCCTGCGCCTCTGATCCCCGCCCCGGCTACCCGATGGAGAACGTGGTGACCACCGAATCGGACACCGTCGAGACCTGGAACGTCTACGGCGCCCACCAACTGGCCAGAAGGCTGGAACTGCCCGAGCTGGACCGGTGGGACTGGGGCATCCCCGACACCGGTCCCGGCATCGAAGCCCTCGGCGACGTGAACGGGCTGCGCGTCCTCGACCTCGGCAGCGGCCTTGGCCGGCATGCCTCTTACCTCGCCGCCCGGGGCGCCGACGTCACCGCAGTGGATGTCTCCCCCGCCCAGCATCAACGCGCGCTCACCCGCTACCCGGACACCCTGGGTCTGCACCTGGTGTGCGCCGATGCCGTGGCCCACCTGCGCGACGCCGATCCGTACGACCTGGTCTACTCCGTCGGCTCCATGCCGTACCTGGACCCCGACCGGCTGCTGCCGGTCCTGGCCGACGGCCTTGCACCGGGCGGCCGACTGCTCTTCTCGGCGCTGCACACCAACTCGGACGGCACCGGGCCGTCAGCCGAGCTGCTGCCGCGCCCCGAGATCCTGCGGCTGCCCGGTACCACCGACGACCACCGAGTGAACATGTGGGTCCTCACCCCGCAACTGTGGGAGGACCTCTTGGCCCGGCACGGGCTCAGAATGGAGGCGGTCACCGCGATCGACTCCCCGAAAGCGGACAACCGCGTCTCCTACCGGCTGTACGCGGCCCGGCACCTGTAGCGGGTGCGCAGCCCGGGCTGTCTCGCCGGGCCAGTCCACCGGAACGACGACCGAGCCGTCGACCGGAAACCGACGGCGATTCCAGCGGAGGCGACACCGTGGCCCCGCTGACGGACGATCCACGCTTCGCCGCGACATCGTTCGTGGTGACCGACTTCGACGCAACGCGCTTGGCGAGTCCTGCAAGCTCGGTGCCTGAGGGCCTGTCAGCTCTCCTGGGTCTGACCGAGAGGAGCACGACCGGCGATAGAGCGAGAGGTCTCGCCGCTTCGCCGGGTCAAACGGTCAGGGGGTCATCAGAGCGCCCACGGCCGCGGTTTCCGCCGCGAACAAGGCGTAGGTCTCCGTGATCCGCAGGAGGTGCGCGGGCTGGTGCTGGAGTCCGGTGACGGCCAGGCAGGCGCCTTCGGCGTGAAGGCGCCTGCGCAGCCGGAGGAGCAGGTTCAGTCCGCTGGAGTCCATGAAGGACACATCCGACAGGTCTACCTGCAACGCCTTGCCGCTCAGCGGGATGACGGCCGCGGCCCTCGCCAGTTGGGGACAAGTGTGCAGGTCTATCTCCCCGCGCACGGTGATCACGCTGTGGTCGGGGTACTGCTGTGAAAGCACGGTGAAGTCGCTCATGGTTCGCCCCGTTTCGGGGTCGAGCCCATCACGCCCTCCGCGGGGGGAGGGCATCAAGCACACGGCGTGGGGCCGTGTACAGCCGAGCAAGACAACCCGTACCGGGCCCCGGTCACCGGCAGATGACCTTCGAGGGCGGCGCGGGGCCTCTCACCAGACCAGGCTGGTTGTCCCCGAAGGGTCGCACACGCGGGTCAGCGTCCACCAGCACGTGCTCCCGCGTGCTGTCGAGTGAACGGGCAGTGGCGCCGCCTGCGACCTCGCTTCAGGCCCTCCAGCCAGCCTGGAACCCTGCGTCTGCCTCAGGCCCCGCCGTCGATCGCCATCTCACTTTCAGCCTCGGCGGGGGTGTCGTACACCCGCGGAAGGTCCACTTCCAGTCAGCGGGCCGCCCACATGGCAGCCATGGGAGGGTGCGCGCGCGTACGGGTGCCCGCTAGCTGCGGGGCCACCCGCTCCGGAGCGATGCCAGTGTCAGCCGCACGTCAGCAGGCCCGCCTTCTGCTTGGCGTTCAGCACGCGGTGAACACTCGCGTCGACCTGCTTGCTGAACGTGGGGCTCTGCCGCACACGACCCTCCACCGCCTTGGTCATCGCGGGGATCAGGTTCGGTTCGACCGTGAGGACCATGTCACCACCGGCCGACAGGAACTTCACGGCGCGGTCGCCGGGGGACACCGACTTCACCGCCACGGCGTTGCCGAGATCATCGGATATGACCACCCCCTTGAAGCCCGAGGTCTTCCGGAGCAGGTCCTGGATCACCTTCGAGGAGAACGCCGCCCGGTTCTTCGGGTCGATCTTGTTGTAGGTGGCCGAGGAGATCATGACGAACGGTGCCCCGGCCTTGATCCCGGACTGGAACGCCGTGACGCTCGCGCTCTTGCTGGTCGTCACGGTGTCCACGACATTGGCCGTGGTGTCGGTGTTGCCGCGTACGTATCCGAGCCCCGGGAAGTGCTTGAGCGTGGCCAGCACCCCGGACCGCGCGGAGCCCGCAAGGAACGCGTCACTGTGTGCGGCGACGACCCCGGCGGTGTGCCCGAACTCGCGGTCGTACCTGCCGATGGGAGCGTTGTCCCGGCCCAGGCTCGCCGGTACGACGTCGGCGACGGGGGCGAGATTGAGGTTCACGCCGGCCGCCTTCAGCTCCTTGGCCCAGACGGCGGCTTCCCCGGTCAGCTTCGACGTCGTCCAGCTTCCCTGCTTCAGCGCGCTCGGGATGGTCGAGAAACCGGGGCCGGACAGCACCTGGACCTGTCCGCCCTCCTGGTCGGTCGACACCAGGAGACCCACCCGGTGCCCGGCCGCGCTGTCCGCCTTGGCCTGCAGGCCGCTGACAAGGGTCTTGGTGGCCTTGGTCCCCGCCTTGCTCCGACCGGCGAGGAACACCGATCCGACGTGGTACTGACGCATGATCTGGATGCGCCTGCTGTCGGGGGCGGATGGCGTGACCGAGCCCATGAAGAGCTGACCCGTTCGCTGGGAAGCCGTCATAGCCTTGAAGGTTTTGTCGGCGCACGTGTTCGACGCGGACTCGGCTGAGGTCCCGGGCGGATCGACAACGGCGGCCTGTGACACCGCCACACTTCCCACCCCCGCCACCGTGAGCGACAGCGCGACGGATGAGGCGAGCCGGACAGGACGCCTGATACTGGAGCGGCGAGCGCGGGATCGACGGGATGCCATGGGGTACTCCGACTGTGCCTGCTGGCGGCCGTACGGACGCCGGGCGGATACATCGATTGCCATGTTCATGGTATCAACACACGGGCCTGCGCCTGGTGCGCACCGGCCTCGTGATGGAGACGCTCCTGCCCACCGCCCTGGAAGAACGAATCACCACCGGCAGCGCCCGCTACGCCTGGCGCCGCCTCCTGCGCCGCTGGGCGGTCCGTTGAGATCGGCGGGCGGACGACCGGAAGGCGCCCGCGATGTGGAGTCCTGCCAGGTAGACGGTCGCGGTCTTCATGGAGCGCATGGCAATGCCCCGCCCCTCCTCGCATCCGTGAGGTCCCGGAATTGAAGGCTGTGGAGCGTGGCCGCCGGCTCCGTGCTGGGGCGCCGCACTGTGCGGCGGTCAGCGTCAACGGGTGGCGACAAGGAACCGATCGTCCCTCCGCCCGCCTGCCGGGTTGGTCCGACCGGGTGGCGGAGGGGCCTGTGCTCCCCCGTGGCGCCCCTCCTCCGCCGTGCCCCCTGCTAGCTTCACGAGCTGATCATGAGCCTCGTACCGCTTCGGCGCAGGCGGGGCCCGGAGCGTGAGCCAAGGCGAGGACGGCGGGCATGACCGAGGACGCGAAGAGGCCGAGCGTGGCGGAGCCCAAGCGCAGGACCCTTCTGGCCACCGCCGCCGCGGCGGCCGGTGCGTCGGCCGTCGTCGCGGCGCCCGCCCCGGCCTCGGCGGGCACCGGGGCATCGGCCGAGGCGCGGCTGTCCGGCACCGTGGCCCGTCTCCTGGCCGTGCCCGCGGCCGGCCGCGGGGTCGCGTGGCTCAGGTCCGCCCTCCAGGTCGCCGTGGAACTGGAGCTGTCCACGATCCCGCCGTATCTGTGCGCCTGGTGGTCGGTCAAAGACCGCCGCTCGGACGCGGCGCGCCTGATCCGACGCGTCATCGACGACGAGATGTTCCACCTGGGCGTGGCCTGCAACCTCCTCGTGGCCGTGGGCGGGCGGCCCCGGATGAGGGCGGAGGCACCCACCTACCCCGGTCCCCTGCCCGGCGGCGTGCACCCGGGTGTCACCGTGTACCTGTCGGGGCTCACCCAGTCCTTCGTGCACGACGTGATGATGGCCATCGAGGCACCCGACGATCCACTCTCGCGCGACCGTGGCGACTCCCCCTCCGTCGGCGACTTCTACACGGCCGTGCTGAAGAGCTTCTGGCTGGTGTCCCCCCAGTTGTCCACCCGCGGGCAGCTGGAGACGCGCATCGGCTCGGACGACCTGCGGCCGGTCAGGACGCTCCTCGACGTGGAGCGTGCCATCGACGTCGTCAGGGAGCAGGGCGAGGGCACGGGCAGTTCACCGGCCGACTCCTTCGCCGACGACCACCCTGCCCACTACTACGCGTTCAGCGAGATCTACCACGGCCGGCAGCTGCGCGTGACCGACCGGGGCTGGACCTTCACCGGGGCCCGCGTCCCCTTCCCCGACACCCGCCCGATGGCGCGGGTGCCGGCCCGCGGCTGGTCCCGCACGCCGACGCCGGTACGGCGGCTCCTCCACCAGTTCGACACCACCTACACCACCGTGCTGACCTCCCTCGACGCCGCCTGGGCGGGCGGCGGCCTCCGCGCCCTGGGCGCGGCCGTCCACGCCATGCGCGGCCTGGAAGAACCCGCCCTCCACCTGATGGAGACCCGCATCCCCGGCAGGCGGAGCACCTACGGCCCCCAGTTCCACGCGCTGTCCTAGCGCGGACGATTGCCGGAGTGACCTGGGTGACGGACGTGGAGTGCGTGTTTTACCAGTAGGTGGGGGACACGCGTCGTATGTCCTCGATCCAGAACGCACAGCCGGACACCGCCTCCGGCGCCGGCCTCAAGAGAGCCCTCACCACCCCGCTGCTGTACTTCTTCATCCTCGGCGACGTCCTGGGCGCCGGGGTCTACGTCCTCGTGGGGCAGGTCGCCGCGGACGCCGGTGGGGCCGTGTGGGTGCCGCTGCTCGTCGCCCTCGTGCTCGCCCTGCTCACCGCCTCGTCCTACGCGGAGCTGGCCACGAAGTACCCCAAGGCGGGAGGTGCCTCCCACTACGCGACCAAGGCGTTCGGGCCGTTCGCCGGCTTCATCGCCGGTTTCTGCATGCTCGCGGCGGGCGTCGTCTCCGTGGCCGCGCTCGCCCGGGGGTTCGGCGGTGACTACCTGTCGGCTTTCGTCGACCTGCCCGTGGCCGCAGTCGCCGTGGTCTTCCTGGCCCTGCTCGCCGCCCTGAACGCGCGGGGCATCCAGGAGTCGACGCGGGCGAACGTCGTCGCCACCGTGATCGAGGTCGGCGGGCTGCTGATCATCGTCGCCCTCGGCGGTTGGCTGCTGCTGCGGGGCGACGGCGACGTCGGGCGGCTCACCCAGCTCGGCACGCCCGGCGAGAACGCGGCGAGTGCCGTGCTCAGCGGGTCCGTCCTCGCCTACTACTCCTTCGTCGGCTTCGAGACGTCCGTGAACGTCGCCGAGGAGACCCGCAACCCGCGGCGCTCCTACCCGCGCGCGCTGTTCGGCGCGCTGGCCACCGCCGGAGCCGTGTACGTCCTGGTCGGCATCGCCGCGTCGGCCGCCGTGCCCACCAGCCGCCTCGCCGCGTCCAGCGGGCCCCTGCTCGAGGTGGTCCACGCGGCGGGCGGGGTACCTCCGCGGCTGTTCAGCGCGATCGCACTGGTGGCCGTCGCCAACGGCGCGCTGCTCACGGGGATCATGTCCTCGCGGCTGGCCTTCGGCATGGCCCGCGACGGACTGCTGCCCTCGGTGCTGACGAGCGTGCTGCCCGCCCGCCGTACGCCCTGGGTCGCGATCGCGGCCACCACGATCCTGGCGATGGTCCTCGCGGTGACCGGGAGCGTGGCCACGCTGGCCTCCACACTGGTCCTGCTGCTGCTCGTCGTCTTCTTCATGGTCAACATCGCGGTCCTGGTCCTGCGCCGAGACACCGGTACGGCGGACCACTTCCGCACGCCCACCGTGCTGCCCGTGCTGGGAGCGGTCTCCTGCGTGGTGCTCGCCACCCAGATCGAGGCCGAGGTCTGGTGGCGGGGGCTCGTGGTGCTCGCCGTGGGCGCAGTGCTCGGCGCGATCAGCCACCGTGCGGCCCGGCGCAAGGCCGCCGCGCCAACGCCGTGACGGCTCCCCCGGCTCCGGAGGCGGTACCGATACGGACAGGGGTCGGCGGACCCGTCCCAGCGCAGATTGCGCAGCTGGAAGTCGCCGTGCGTGGGCACCATGTCCGCCCCGGGGGTATGGGCGGCCGCGACCTGCGCGGTATGGAGCGGCCATGACCGCGATCACCGGGGCGATCGGGAAGGAGCTGCTGCGCCCGACAGGTGGAGGGAGGCGCCGAGGAGCTTGCGCAGCGCGATCACGGCGGCTGCCAGGATGATGCTGTCCCACGACGGCTCGCCGGCGAGCTGGAGCAGACCGGCGGCGGTCAGGAAGTCCAGCAGCACGGCCAGGGCCGCTCGCACGGAGTGCGTCAGGCGCCAGGACGCTGCCGCGGCGACGAGGCCCAGCCCGGTGATCAGCACAGCCCCCGCCCGGAGCCACGCGTTCACGTCGGCAGGCCCTTGGCGCCAGGCGGGGGTGTCGTCTCACTCCGTTCGATCTCGGCCCGTTCCTGGGCGATCTCCCGGCCGAGGAAGTAGTTCAGCGCGGTCCGGATGGCCGCGATGGCTGCCAGCTGGCCGATCTCGGCGAAGCTCGGCGCGACGGCCGTGCGCAGCACGTCGCCGGCGAGCTGGAATTCCAGGCCCAGGACCAGGAACTGCCCCAGGCTCAGCCTGATCCGGTTGAACCCTGCCACCTTGCCGCGCCCGCGCAGGCCTGCGCGTACGAACTGCACGAACGCCCACACGGCGCCGATGAAGATGATCAGCGCGCCCGCGGACTCGATGAGTCTGACGAGCAGACCGATCGCATCGCGCAGGGTCGACTCGGGAAGCATTTCAACCGACAGAGTCATGCGGGTGCCGTTACCCTTCGCGGAGCCGACGACGCCTTCTACCCGCGACGATGCCACCAGGGAGCGATCCCGCAAGGCCGCGAAGCCATGCCTGGTCGTCAGGGCCGGCCACCGCAGACGGACGGCGTCCGGCGGGCGGGTCCGGTTGTGCGGGCAGGACGATGATGCGGGTGCCGTTGGGTGCGGTGCGTCCGAAGATGCGCAGCTCGTCGAGGTTGAGGATGAAGATGAGCAGTCCCTTCAGCTTGTCCCAGTCGCCGCCCATCTCGCCCACCGCCGCGCCGACGACGCCGACACCTGCCGGCGCTTCTTCGCCGACCCGAAGCACCCAGAGCTCGAAGCGCTCCGACCGCGTCGTGACCGAAACGGTCCTGCGCCCCTCGGCTCCTAGGCGGGTGATCGCGATCAGCCTTCGACCAACCACGGTTGGACGCGCTGAGCGCACTGAAGCAGAAAGCAGAGGCCGCCATGAGCGCCGAGAACGAGCCGCGCCCCGAGTTCGTCCACACCACCTACGTCGCGCCACCCCGGAGAAGGTCTGGGAGTACCTCATGGACCCCGAGGCGACGGCGGCGTACTGGTTCCACCACAACGTCTCCGACTGGCAGCCCGGCTCCCCCTGGGCGCACCGCCGTCTCGACGAGTCCGGCATCGACGACGTCGTCGGCACCGTGATCGAGACTGACGCGCCGCGCCGCCTGGTGCTGACCTGGGCCAGCCCCGGCGAGGAGCGTCCTCACGGGCCGTCCCGGGTGACCTTCGAGCTCAAGCCGTACGGCGACACCGTCCAGCTCACCGTTACGCACGTCAACCTGCGCGACGAGCAGGAGCTGCGCCAGATCTAGGGTGGCTGGAGCTTCGTCCTGTCCAACCTCAAAACGTATGCCGAGACGGGCAAGGCCCTGTCGATCCCGGTCTGACCGGTAGTCGGCCGAGGGCGGCCGCGCTCGGCATCGGGCCCCACCGCGAGCGCTCCAAGGCGCCATTCCTGCTGGTAAGCGTGGTTATCGTCGCGGCTGTCCAGATGAGGATGGCGGCGAGGTGGAGTGCGGCCCGGCAGTCGATGGCGAGCTGAAGCCCGGCAGACAGTGGAGTCCACCGACACAGCCCATCCCACCTCGTCGACAGCACGAGGCGATCTACTGCACCTCCCCGGCACTCTCCCTCGGCATACCTGTGCCTAGAGGTCGGGACCGCCACAGTCGGGCAGCAGCGGGCTGCCAGGTCTCCAGCCGGCCCGTGTCCAGACGTCCACTAGACCTTCACCTAACGCTGTGTCAATTTGTGACACTCGCTGGGGTATTGCTCTTTACTCCGCTGTTAAGATCATCTGGCCTTCAGTAGGCTGACGCTGCGTCATGCACGCGTCACGGGGGATAGTTCCTGCCCACCGCCAAGGAGTAGCCGTTGGTCCGCGTGTGAGCCCGCAGCGCGGTGTTGGGTCCGCGACTTCGGCCACCGCCGCGCGGTCCTGCATATACCCCCGCGATGCGACTGAAGAGAGTCTGATGACCTCATTGATGAAGGATCCACTACTGTGGATCTTGCTAGCAGTACTGATTGCTGCGGTACTCGCAGTGATGCTGGCCCGGAGAACCAATCTGGCGCTCCGGAAGCAGACCGCCGATCTGCACGCAAGCCAGGGCCGTCTCGAAGCGGAGCGCCAACGGCTTGTCACCGAGTGCGCCGCTCTGCGTTCCGAGCACGATCGCGATCTGGCGCAGGTCCGCAGCGACGCCGAAGAGGAAACCAAGGCAGCTCTCCGGACTTGGATGCGGAGCCTGCAGGTCCTGGCTGATGAGCAGCAGGGCGTCATCAGCAATCTGGCCCGGGTGAAGTACGGCAACGACAGCGAGATCCTCGCGGATTTCATGACGATCGACCACACCAACAGCCAGTTCGGCCGACGGGCCCAGGGCATCGCGGCTCTGTGCGGTGGCTGGCTCGGCCGACGTGACCGGGCAGCCCCTGTCCTCGACGTGGCGCGCAGCGCTCAGGGCCGCATCAGGCTCTTCGACCGGGTGAGGATTCACAGTCAGGTCAACGTCGCAGTTGCCAGCACCGCCGTGGAGCCGGTGGCGGTCGTCTTGGCCGAGCTCCTGGACAATGCCACGAACTACTCGGCGCCCGGCACGCCCGTCGAGGTCAACATCCAGGCCGTTCCGACAGGTGTGTGCCTGATCGTCGACGATGCAGGGCTGGGTATCAACGCGGAGGAGAGGGAGCGCGCTTCCGCCTTGCTGAACACGCAGGGTCCTGTGTCGATCACCAGCTTGGGCAGCCCCCCGCGCGTCGGCTTCGCTGTCGCAGGTGTGCTCGCTGCCCGGTACGGGTTCAAGGTTTCCGTCGATTCCGTCTCGCCGTACGGCGGCGTCCGCGCGGTCATCCTCCTACCGGAGACTCTCTTGACCCACGATGTCCCCGCACCTGAAGTCGAGACCGGCTCCACCACTGCGAGTGAAGGGTTGCCGCGCAGCCGGCCCGTCACGGCACCGGTGGCCATTGTCGGGACGACGGCAGGCGGTTTGCCCAAGCGCCGCCGCGCGGTCGCAGTGGTACCGCCTGCACCATCGCCGACAGCCGAGCCGGACCCGGTGCCAGTGCCTGAGCACAGTGACGTGACCACCACCGCGACACGCCTCACTGCCTTCGCACGCGGAACGGTCCGCGGGCGGGACACGATCATCACGGAAGGACCTGAAGACCAGTGAAGCCCGACCTGTCCTGGGTGCTGGACGACGTAATCAGCGTCCGTGGTGCCCGGCACGCGATCCTCGTATCCGCTGACGGCCTCCTCCTGGAGCGCTCCAGCGAGATCCCCCGAGACGAGGCCGAGACCAATGCCGCGGCGATGAGCTCGATGCAGTCCCTCAGCCGCGCCGTCGCCGGGTTCGTGGCAGGCGGTAAGGGCGTCTGGAAGCAGACCCTGCTCGAGTACGACGGCGGCTGGATCTTCCTGATCGCGGCAGGCAGCGGCGCCTACATGGCGGTCTCCGCGGCCTTGGACGTCGACATGGAGGTCATGTCGATCCGCATGCAGCAGCAGGTAGCCGCGCTCGGCCGCGCCCTGAGCACCCAACCTCGTCAGAGCACTGGTGCCGAGGCATGAGCGTTCCCGGCGAGGAAGCTCCGGTCTCCAGCGAACTCGTCCGCTCCTACGTCATCACAGGCGGCCGGCGCCTGCCCTCCGCGGACGACTTCTCCCTGCACATGCTCGTCACCTTGGCGCCCGACCGGGAACTGCCGCTGGGTGCGAGCCCAGAAGTACGCGCCATCTGGGAGCTGTGCGCAGGGGGATACCTGGCCGTGGCAGAAGTGGCCGCGCACCTGGCCCTACCGGTCGGCGTCGCCCGTCTGCTGCTGACGGATTTAGCGGAACAAGGCCATCTGCTGCGCCGCTCTGCGCCGCCACCTGCAAAGTCTGAATCGAGACTCGTCATAGAGAAGGTGCTGCATGGACTCCAAAGCCTCTATGCCTGAGCCGAGCTACGTCTCGGGTTCGGTGACGACAGCCGCAAAGATTCTCGTGGTGGGGCACTTCGCCGTAGGCAAGACCACCTACATCGGCTCGCTCTCCGAGATTCCCCCGCTGCGCACGGAGGAGCGGATGACCCAGGCCTCCGCTCACGTGGACGACCTGGCGGGTGCACCGGACAAGGTGACGACCACGGTCGCCCTGGACTTCGGCCGGCTCACCCTGGGCGACGAAGTCGTGCTGTATCTCTTCGGGACACCCGGTCAGCAGCGGTTCGTGCAGCTTTGGGAGGACATGGCCCGCGGGGCACTGGGAGCGCTGATCCTGGTCGACCCCGCACGGCTGGCCGACTCCTTCCCGGTGATCGAGCTGGTCGAGAAGTACGGCCTGGAGTACTCCATCGCGGTCAACTCCTTCACCGATGTCGTATATGACGAAGCTGAGATCCGTGAGGCCCTCGACCTGCTGCCCGACACCCCAGTCTCGTACTGCGACGCCCGCGACCGCGCGTCGTCGGCAAGGTCGCTGATCACACTCGTGAAGCATCTCCTCGTGCGCACGGCCTGACCCGCCGGCCGCCCCCTGCTCCTCCACTCGCCCGGACCGCGAATCGACGCCGGGCCCACAAAGGATCCGATCCCATGGAAAGTCAGCAACCAACGGCGCCGGGCGCCCCCGCACGATGCCCGATGCACACGGCCGAGTTTGCCGCCGATCCGCATACCGCCTACGACAAAATGCGCGCCGAGGGGCCTGCGGCTCCAGTCGAACTAGCCCCCGGCGTGGATGCCACTCTCGTCGTCGATTACCAGACGGCGCGGAGCGTGCTGCAGAACACGACCGATTTCAGCAAGGACGCCCGGCACTGGAAGGCCCTCATGGAGGGCCGCATAGCGCCGGACAGTCCGGTGGTGCCGATGATGGCATTCCGCCCCAACGCCATGTTCACCGACGGGACGGTCCACCTCCGGCTGCGTAAGGCCGTCACGGACAGCCTCGACCGCCTCAACGTCGGCCGGATCCGCCGGGACGCCGAGCCCATCGCTGCCTTCCTGATCGATCAGTTCAGTGAACGCGGCCGCGCCGACCTTCTGAACGACTACGCGAAGTTGCTGCCGCTGCTGCTCTTCAACAAGCTTTTCGGCTGCCCGGCCGGTATCGGTGATCGCCTCACCACCTCCATGTCGGCGATGTTCGACGGCAGGGACGCCCTGAAGGCCAGCGAGGACATCACCGCCTGCCTCATGGAGCTGATCGCTCTCAAGCGGCGCGAGCCCGGCGACGATGTCACCTCCTGGCTCATCCAGCACCCCGCCGGCCTGAACGACGAGGAGTTGAAGGACCAGCTCGTCATGATGATGGGCGCCGGCGTGGAGCCGGAGCGGAACCTGATCGGCAATGCACTGCTCCTGCTGTTGTCCGGCTCCTCGAGCCGAGGCGCGGGCATGCTGCCCGAAGAGGCCATCGACCACGTCCTGTGGAACAACTCGCCCATCGCCAACTACGCCACGCACTACCCCCTGCGTGACGTCGACCTCGGCGGCGTCCGAGTGGAGGCCGGCACGCCTCTCATGATCAGTTTCGGGGGCGCCAACTCCGATCCCGCTCTTGGCGCGGCTCGTGAGTCCCTCAGCAAGGGGGCTCACCTCGCTTGGGGCGCCGGGCCGCACGCCTGCCCGGCGAAGTCCCCGGCGACAGTGATCTCCCTGACCGCGATCGAGGCCGTCCTCAACGCGCTGCCCGACCTGGCGCTCGATGTCTCCGTTGAGGAGTTGCAGTGGCGGCCCGGCCCCTTCCACCGGGCGCTGGCGACGCTGCCGGTCCGCTTCACGCCGACTCCAGGCACCCGAGTGGCCGCACTTCATACCCCCGCACAAACCACCCCGCGGCGGCGCACGTTCACCCCGTCCCATATCCCCGCGACGCCCTCACCACACTCTGACCTCAACAAGCCGAGAAAGGGATTCTGGAGCACCTTCCTCGACATTTTCCGCGTGTAGAGGTCGGCGGCGACGGGAACCGCTGCATCAGTTCCACCGCAGGCCGAACCACCCACTCCAGGAGGCACTACGGCACCCCCGTGTCACGGGTGGTCATCCCCGCCCCCCAGGGCGGATGCTTCCTATCGGCTTGGATGCCTGTAGCCAGGTCCTGCCCCGCGGGACCTGGCTCGTGCCTAAGCTCAGCCGGACGAGGTCGACGACCAGTGCCGGGGCGCCATCAAGAATCACTGGACGTCCCCAACTACGTTGATCACAACGCGGTGACCTTGGGCATCTTCCACACTCTCCAACAGCCCAATCGTGTTGATCATCACGCCTTGCGGAGTAATCAACTCCTCTACTTTCAAGTACTTTCAAGCCGTGACTGCCACTCCACTCCCCCAGGACCCGGGTATATCGGCGGACCTCGCCCGGATACTCTTCGGGCCTCATGCAGAGCAGATCCACCAGCCCTGGAAGTCCCTGTTCAGCGATCCGCGGTTCAGCTTCCAGGAGGGCCTGAACCCGCATGAACGGACAGCGCTGTCCTACGAGCGACTGCGCCTGGTCAACGAATGTGTGGCTGACCCGATCGGACTCGCCTCCGACATCGAATCCCTCACCGCGATGCACGAATGGGCCGGCGTCGTGGACGCCGGCATGGCCACCATCGCGAGCATCCACTGGAACCTCCACATCGGCAGCCTGGTGGACCACGACACGGAGGGAGGGGACCTGTCCGCGTACGCCCGCATGGACCGCATCGGCACATTCCTTTGCACCGAACTGGACCACGGCAACGACGCCGCGTCGCTGGAGACGACGGCGACGTTCGATCGTGAGACGAACCATTTCATCCTTCACACCCCGAATCCCGGCGCCTGCAAGTGGATGCCGAACACGTCGTCAACCGGGGGCGCCAAGAACGCCGTCGTGGCAGCACGCCTAGTCGTCGACGATATCGACCACGGCGTCTTCCTCTTCCTTACTCCCCTGACCGACAGTGCCGGCCACCACTACCCGGGCGTGGAAGTACGGCCCCTCCCGCAGACGGCGAGTGCGCCTGTCGACCACTGCGCAACGTTCTTCCATCAGGTGCGGTTGCCGTTCGAAGCCCTGTTGCAGGGCGAACACGGCCGCCTGTCTCGTGACGGCACGTTCACCAGCTCCCTGGGCAACCCACGCAAGAGGTTCCTCCAGTCTGTACGCCGCGTACATACGGGCAAGCTGTGCATGACCGCCTACAGCCTCGGTGTGACCCGGCACGCCCTGGCCGTCGCGATGCGGCACTCCCATCTACGGCTCACGTCGGGGATGACGACGGGTCGCAAGGTCTCGCTGATCGAGCACCGCAGTCACCACGCCCCCCTCCTGGCAGCTGTTGCCACCGCCTACGCCGCCACGCTGCTGCACCGCGACGTCGTAAGGCAGTGGACAGGCGAGGCGGAGGCCGAACAGGAGGAGACCGAGCGCCTGGCGGCCGTGGCCAAGGCGTGGATCACCTGGCAGGCCCGTTCGGTGATGACGGAGTGCCGGGAGCGGTGCGGCGCACAGGGCCTCCTCCTCTCGAACGGCATCGCCTTCCAGCTGGCCGCGAACGAGGGGACGATCACGGCAGAGGGCGACAACCGCGTGATCTGGGTCAAGGCCGCCGGCGAAATGCTCCTCGGCGCATTCACCCCGGCACCACCCTCCGACGTGCCGCCCGCCGGCCGCACCCTCGACGACCCCAGGTATCTCCAGGACCTGCTCGCCGACGTCGAACGGATCTGGCACAGCCGGGCCCGCAGCCGACTGCGTGGCGGCCGCCGCGGAGACCCCCTCGCGCGCTGGAACGGCACCGTCACGCCCGCACTGAACCTGGTCGAAGCACACGTGCACCGCCGCGCGGCACAAGCCCTCCTCGTCGCCGCCGGACGGCCGTCCGACCCGCAGGCACGGGCGGTTCTCAAACGCCTGCACGCCCTGTTCGCACTGCGCCAGGTGAAGGCACACAGCGGAGACCTGCTTGCCGC
Organism: Streptomyces recifensis; assembly: GCF_002154615.1. Classification (NCBI taxonomy): domain Bacteria; kingdom Bacillati; phylum Actinomycetota; class Actinomycetes; order Kitasatosporales; family Streptomycetaceae; genus Streptomyces; species Streptomyces recifensis. Next base: position 2,880 of record NZ_MUNH01000261.1, on the reverse strand, counting down.
CGGTCGCCTCACCCCCGACCACGTGCAGCAACTGCCGGACGTGGAGGAAGCGACGATCGAGGCACTCGTGCCCTACAGCCTGCAGTTGACCGAAGGCTTCGCCGTCCTGGACGGATTCATGGGCGAGCATCCAATGCTGCGTGCCCCGTCGCCTGCGGCCGAGCTGGCCCCCGCCTAAGGCTAGTCACGGACTGCGCCAGGCGCCGTCGGGCAGGTGGCTGCCGGCTTGCGGACCCATTCGCAGCATGCCCCCGTCGACCACCCACGAGGCGCCCGTGACATAGGAGGCGTCGGGCCCCGCGAGGAACGCGATAACAGCCGCGACCTCGCGGGCGTCCCCGGGCCGTCCCAGTGGTATGCCGGGGCGCCGCTCGGCGTGGACGTCGGCGTCCTCTTGGCCCGTCATCGGCGTGGCGATCTCCCCGGGGGCGACGGCATTGACGGTGATCCCATGTTCGGCCAGCTCCAGCGCCATGACTTGGGTGAGCAGCCCGAGGCCGCCTTTGGCCGCGCAATACGGTGCCGCGCCCACGCGCGGCTGGTGTTCGTGGACGCTCGTGACGTTGACGATCCGGCCGCCGTCACCTTGAGCGATCATGCGGCGGGCGGCACGTTGGGAGCACAGGAAAGGCCCCACGAGGTCGACGTCCAGGACTTGGCGCACCGTGCCGAGGTCCAGTTCCAGGAAGGGCGTCATGGTGCCGGTTCCCGCATTGTTGACCAGCACGTCGATCCTGCCGAGCCGTTCAGCCACCCGGTCGACGACATCGGCACCCTCCGGCAGGCTGGTGAGGTCCAACTGCTCGACCTCGGCGCGGCGTCCGGCCCTGCGGACCTCGTCCGCCGTCCGTTGTGCGCCTTCGCGGTCGTGGTGCCAGGTCACGCCGATGTCCAGGCCGCCCTCGGCCAGCCGGACCGCGGTGGCCCGGCCGATTCCCGAGTCGGACCCGGTGACCAGGGCGACGGGCGTGGTATGCGACTTCATGTCGGCTCCCAGGCGAATGAGTGCTTCGAGACGACCGTTCCCGCGAGGGGCGGAAGGCCGCTCCCACAGCGGGTTCGGCCTTCCGTGGTGGTCATTGCTCCGAAGGGCCGGGACCGGCCGGTGGACGGCGGCTCACTCCCCGGTGCCGACGAGTTCCCAGGCGAGCCGTCCTGAAGCACCGGCGAGCGGCGGTGCAGGTCGAGTGTGCTGCGATGTGGCTCCGGGCCACGCGCAGCACCGGCGTCACGCCTCGGCTCTCGCGTCGGAGACGCCACTGCGCAGGGCGGAACGGTCCAGTGCCGACGTCCTGCTCACGCACCGCGACCACGCCGCGCACGGCAGCCGCTACGCCGACCGCTTCGGCGCCCGGCTGTGGATCCACGAGGGCGACCTCGATGCCGCTCCGGACGCCGACCGCGTGCTCCGTGGCACCGACCCGGCAGAGATCGCCGACGGGGTGGTCGCCTTCCCGCTTCCCGGACACACGCGGGGCAGCGTGGTCTACCTCGCGGACGAACGGTACTGCTTCAGCGGCGACAGCTTCTACTGGTCGCGCACGACATCGGACATCGAGGTCACCGACACTGTCACCTGGTACTCCATCAAGGAACTGGCTGCCTCCTGGCCCGGACCGCCGACCGGCTGCGCTTTGAGGGGCTGCTGCCGGGCCACGGCGACCGCCAGTGCCTCCCCGGCGACGACATGGCCCGGCGGCTGCAACGGCTGACGGCGCGTACCCGGGCACTGCGGCCCCGACCCGTGGATTTCACCGCGGTGCGCTGGTAACCGCCCCGCCCGCATGATCGGTTGGCATCGACCGTGACAGGACGGTGGCCGCGCGGGTTTCTGTGATGTGAAGGCCAAGCAGGCCCGCCGCCATGGCTCATCCCGCCTTCCGCGGTCTCTCACACCGACATCTCGGTGAGTTGATCGAAGGAGCCAACGGCAGGCCGGGTCCGGCCCGTAGTACGCACTGGTCTTTCAGCCTCCGCGACAACGACACCCCCTGCGACGTCTGACCGGCCACAATGAAGTCTGTTGTGCCGCAGTCGGCACGGCTCAGTCGTGGGAGTGGTTTTTCTTGCCCTTCCCTCGCCCGTGCTTGTCCCGGCTTTCGTGGTCCCCGTCCTCAGCGTGTTCCCGCGCGGGCGGCACGTCGACAGCCGAAGTGGCAGAGGATGCGGTCGGCGGAGATGGTGTGTGTGGTGCTGGTTCGGTGGTGACCGTCGCCGGGGCGGGCGAGGAGGGCGACGATGGGGCGCTCTCGCTGGATCCCATCGAGGCCCCCAGTGCTGCTGCGGTGGCGAAGAGCGTCAGGCCGATGCCGCAGAGCGTGGCTTGGGTGGCCAGTCTGCGGCGGCCGCGCGCGCGGGGGCGCGTCGTGCTAGGGGCTGGACGGGACCGCGGGCCGGGAGCGGGAGCCGTGGGCGGCGCGGGGGTGATCGTCATGCTGCGAGGTGCGGGCGGGGTCGAGGTGCGGTGGGAGCCGGCGAGCCAGTAGGACGCCTGCTCGGCTGTGGGCCGGTGGGCCGGGTCCTTGGCGAGCAGAAGCAGCACGTAGTCGGAGAGTTGCTGCGGTATGTCGGGGCGCAGCCGGGTGGGCGGTGCTGGAATGCCGTTGACGTGTTGCTGCACCACCGACAGTGAGGTGGCGCCGCGGAACGGGGGGTGGCCGGTGAGAAGTTCGTACAGCACGCATCCGAGGGAGTAGACGTCGGAGGCGGGCTGGGCGGGGCGTCCGAGGGCGCGTTCGGGGGCTAGGTAGTCGGCGGTGCCGAGGGTCTTCCCCGTGGCAGTCAGGGCACTGGCTGCTTCGTCGGCGAAGCGGGCGATCCCGAAGTCGGCGATCTTCGCTGTGCCGTGCTTGCTCAGCACCACGTTGGCGGGCTTGATGT
>NZ_MUNH01000260.1:0-2631 GCF_002154615.1 Streptomyces recifensis | reverse complement strand
CGTACCCCAGCCGTACGAGGAGGTCGACGGCACCTGGGTGGTGTACGGCTGGGGTACGTGCGCGTGGTCGCCGAGGACGAGGTCGATGTCGGGGCGCCCGCCCGTCTTGGCGGCCGTGAGCTGCTTGGCGAGGGTGACCTGCCCGGCGTCCGGGGCGTCCTGCCCGGCGGAGCCCCAGTTGACGGAGAGCACGACCACGTCGGCGCCCGCCTTCCGGGCGGCCCGCGCGGCGGCGGCGATCCGGCCCGCGTCGGCCGGGTCCACGGCGCCGGACTGCCCGGTGGTGTCGTAGGCGTACGACAGATGGGCGACCTTGGCGGTGCCGGCGCGCAGCAGGGTGACGGTGCGGGCCTCGGTGTCGGTGCGGGAGGTCCCGGCGTGCCGTACGCCCGCCTGGTCGAGGGCGTTCAGGGTGCGGGTGATCCCGGGGCCGTCGGCCTGCGGGGAGGCGGTGGAGCAACTGTCGTAGCCGGTGGCGGCGAGGCCCTGGGCCAGTGACGGCAATGCGGCGACGGCCGGGTCGCCGTCGGCGCCCTGGACCGGCTCCAGGTGGCACAGCGCCAGGTCGGCGCCGGACACGGCCGGGCGGGCCCCGGCGAGCATGGGGCGGAAGTCGTGCCCGCCACCGGAGGCGTCGAAGCCCGCCCGGTCGGCCGCGGACGCGTACGGCTGGACGCCACCGGCGGCGACGAGGGTGAAGCCCTTCCCGGCACCCGGCGCGGGCCGCCCGGCGCCGGACGCGGTCCGGTCCTGATGCTGGCAGGCGGCCACCGCCGCGAGCACGGCGGTCAGCGCGAGGGCCACCTGGTGCCTGCGTCCGATCATCAACTCACCCCGGCTTTCTCGGAGGGGACTTGTCGTATTGACAGACAAGCTCTGACGGGCATATGGGTATGAAGCTGACCAGCCGCGCAAACAGCCCCTAGCCCATCCGGTGCTGCCGGGCCGCCCGGTGACCGTTCGTCCGACCGTTCACCGAGCCCTGGCGACCGCCCGTCGCACCGGCGTGCGCGCGGGGTGTCGCCGGGGGGCGGGCTGCGCTGCCATACGGCCATGACGGCCGGGACCACTGCCCCAGGGACGACGACCGCCGAGCATGAACTCGCCGCACTGGCGCGGGAGCACGGGCGGCCCCTCTTCGCGCTGCTGCTGCGACTGAGCGACGGGGACCGGCAGCGCGCCGAGGATCTGGTGCAGGAGACCCTCGTACGGGCCTGGCAGCATCCCGAGGCGCTGCGCGCCGAGAACTTCGCCTCGGCCCGCCCCTGGCTGCTGACCGTCGCCCGGCGGCTGGCCATAGACGCCCGGCGGGCGCGGCGGGCCCGGCCGCCCGAGGTGGTGGACGAGGTGCCCGAGAACGCCCGCGTGACCGCCGACCACGCCGAGCGGGCCGCCGCCGCGCTCGATGTGCGCGAGGCTGTGAAGACACTCACTCCGCACCACCGTGACGTACTCGTACTCGTGTACTTCCGCGGGGCCAGCGTGGCGGAGGCCGCTCAGATCCTGGGCATTCCACCCGGTACCGTGAAGTCCCGCGCGTACTACGCACTGCGCGCCCTGCGCCAGGTTCTTCCGGGATACGCGACTGACCTGCGGTGAAACCGGGCGCCTGGTCAAGCCTCGGTAAAGCGCCTTGCCGTGGCCCCCGTCGGGGCCATGAGCTGTCCTCATCCGTGTTCCGGGCGGGGGCCGGGTTCGGGCGACGCGCACGCACCGGAGGAAGGCAGGCAGGGATGCTCCACAGAGGTCACGAATACACGAGCGGCGCCGGCGGCGGTGAACTCACCGTCCCGATGGCCTGGTTCTACGCCGAGTACATCGCCGACGAGTTGCTGCGCACCGGCGATCTGATGCCACCGACGTCCTTCGAGTTCCGGGCGGGCCGGGACGCGCTGGCGCTCACCGTCTTCCTGTCCGACACCGAGGGGGAACTCTCCGGGGTCCGGGTCGTCTCGCAGCTGGAGACCTGGCTGTCGCTGACGGCGTACGACCAGCCGTGGCGGGAGTGGATCGGCGGCCGGATGGCCGAACTGACGGCACAGGCGGCCACGTCGGAGACTCCCGACCCGGACCTGGCGCTCGCGGGGGACGCCTGGCGCTGGCTGGAGGAGACCGAGCTGCTCGCGCCCGACCTGGACGCGGTGCCGGGTGGCGGCGCGGCCTGGGGCGAGGACGAGGGGCCGAAGGTGTGGACCCCGGCCTGGCGGCTCGGCCTGCCGCTCGGACACCTGGCCATCCATCTGTTCTGAGCCCGTTCGGACGCCGAACGCAGCACGTTTTCCGGCCAGTTGGAACTCGGACCAATCCGGGGCCCCGGCCGCTCCGAATCCCCATCGGGTTTCTGCGTGCGGCTTGAGTGATTCCGGCGTCCGGTGCGTACCAATGGGTGCACCGCGTAACCCCACCCGCACCCATAGGCACGAGGATTCGGCATGAGGTCCCTGGAAAGGCATCGCGCCGTCGGCGCGTACGCGCTCGGCGTGCTGGACGAGGCGGAGACCTTCCGCTTCGAGGACCACCTCGCCGAGTGCCCCCGGTGCGCGACCGACGCGGCCGAATTCGGCCCTACGGCACGGCAGTTGATGCTGTACCGGGAGGCCACGCCCGCCTTCGTGCCCGCGCTGGTCCAGC
>NZ_MUNH01000259.1:0-6501 GCF_002154615.1 Streptomyces recifensis | reverse complement strand
CGGCCCCCGGCTGCTGGACCGGCTGCTCGGCGAGATCACCGTACGCCACCGCACCCGGCGCCGCAGAGTCCTCTACGGGCTCGCCGCCTCGGTGGTGCTGGCGGTGGCCGGGCCCGCGGTGATGGCCTTCGCCGGGCACGGGGAGCCCGCGTCCCGCGTCACGGCGGCGACCGATCCGGGTACCGGGGTGTGGGCGCGGGTCACCACCGAGGGCGAGCGCTGGGGCACCGGTCTGCGGCTGGAGGTGCGGGACAGTGCCGGTCCGCACTCCTGCCGGCTGATCGTGGTCGGGCGGGACGGCTCGGAGCAGGTGGCGGGCGGCTGGACGGTCGGCGCGCACGACGAGGGCACCACCGCGACCACGGCCGGCTCCTCGCTCGACCCGGACGACATCGACCACTACGAGGTGCGCACGGACAAGGGCGAGCGGCTGGTGACGCTGCCCGCGCACTGACCGGCGCGGGTCACTTCAGCAGGCGGGACAGCCTGCGGTCGGCCAGCGGTTTGCCGCCGGTCTGGCAGGTGGGGCAGTACTGGAGCGAGGAGTCGCTGAAGGAGACCTCGCGAATGGTGTCCCCGCACACCGGGCAGGGCTCGCCGGTACGGCCGTGGACGCGCAGCCCGCTCTTCTTCTCCGCCTTCAGCCGCCCGGCCGCGATCCCCCGCGAGCGCTCGACCGCCTCGGTGAGGGTCGTGCGCAGGGCGGTGTGGAGGCGGGTGGTCTCCTCGGGGGTGAGGGAGGCGGCGAGCTTGTACGGGGACATCTTCGCCGCGTGCAGGATCTCGTCGCTGTAGGCGTTGCCGATCCCCGCGATCAGCGACTGGTCCCGCAGCGCGCCCTTGAGCCGGCGCCGCTCGCTCCTCAGCAGCCCCGCGAAACGCTCCTCGTCGAAGTCGTCGGCGAGCGGGTCGGGTCCCAGCCGGGCGATCCCCGGCACCTCGGCGGGGTCGCGCACCAGGTACACCGCGAGCCGCTTCTGCGTGCCGGCCTCGGTCAGGTCGAAGCCGTCCCCGTCCTCCAGCGCCACCCTGAGCGCCAGCGGTCCCTTGCCGGGGCGCGGCGGGGTGTCCGGCACGCGGTCGCGCCAGTGCAGCCAGCCCGCGCGGGCCAGGTGGGTGACGAGATGCAGGCCGCCGTCGCTCTGCAGGTCCAGGAACTTGCCGTACCGGCGCACGGCCGTGATCTCCGTGCCCTCCAGGGCGGTGACCGGCGGGTCGTAGGTCTTCAGCACGCTGATGGCGAGCGGCTGCACACGGGTCACCCGGCGTCCGGCCAGGTGCTCGGTGAGGAAGTCCTTCAGCGCTTCTACCTCGGGCAGTTCCGGCATGTGTCCAGGGTGCCACCGGTGGGCCGCGGTGACAGGCGGCGGTCAGCCGTCCGGGTGCGTCCGGAACTCGCACCACACGGCCTTGCCGCCACCGCGCGCCTCCACGCCCCAGGCGTCGGCCAGCATGTCGACCAGGAGCAGCCCGCGCCCCGATACCCCGTCGTCCTGCGGTTCGCGGCGGCGGGGCAGCGCGCTGGAGGAGTCCTCCACCTCGACGCGCAGCCGACGCTCGCCGCCGGTCGTCAGGCGCAGGGTGACGGTCGCGGACCCCTCGGTGTGCATCAGCGCGTTGGTGATCAGTTCGTCGGCGACGAGTTCGATCTCGTCGGCCCGCTCCCCCGCGCCCCAGGCCCGCACCTCGGCGCCGATGAGGTGCCGGGCGCGGGTGAGGGCGTCGGGGTCGCCGGGGGCGACGTGCTGGCGGAGCCGGCCGCGCGCTCCGGGTTCCTCGGGCTCCCGGCGGCGCAGCAGGAGCAGGGCGACGTCGTCCTCGCCGCCGCGTTCCTCGGCCATCGCGATCAGGCGCCCGGCGAGTTCGCGTACGTCGTCCGGGCCCTCGGCGAAGAGTTCCGCGAGGTCCCGCATGCCGTCGTCCAGGTCGGCGCCGGGCTGTTCGACCAGGCCGTCGGTGCACAGCAGCAGGGTGTGGCCCGGGTCCAGCTCCAGGGTGGCGACGGGGTACTCCAGCCGGCCGAACTCGGCGGAGAGTCCGAGCGGGAGCCCGCCCTCCAGGTCCAGGCGCCGGGTGGTGCCGTCGGCGTCCCGGAGCAGGGGGTCGAGGTGGCCGGCGCGGACGACCTGGACGACGCCGGTGGAGAGGTCGGCCTGGGCGTAGAGGCAGGTGGCGAAGCGGTCGGTGTCCAGTTCGTCGAGGAAGACGGAGGCGCGGGCCATGACGGTGGCCGGCGTGTGCCCCTCGGCGGCGTAGGCGCGCAGCACGATCCGGAGCTGGCCCATGACGGCGGCGGCGTGGGTGTCGTGGCCCTGGACGTCCCCGATGACGGCGCCGACCCGGCCGCCGGGCAACGGGATCAGGTCGTACCAGTCGCCGCCGATGTCCCGGCCGAGGGCGCCGGAGCGGTAGCGCACGGCCACGTCGGCGCCCCGGACGCTGGGGATGGTGCGGGGCAGCATGGCCTGCTGGAGGCTCTGGGCGAGGTCCTTCTCCTGCTCGTAGAGCATGGCGCGCTGGAGGCTCTGGGCGATGCTGCTGCCGAGGGCGACCAGTACCGCGCGTTCCTCGGCGGAGAAGCCGCGCCGGTCGTTGTAGAGCAGGCCCATCGCGCCGAGCGGGCGGCCCTGGGCGATCAGCGGGAGGTAGGCGGCGGAGGTGATGCGCAGCTCGGTGATGTGCGGCCAGAGGATCGGGTACTCCTCGGCGAACTCCTCCGGCGACTCGATGAACCGGGGGACGAGGGTGCGCACGACCTCGCTCATCGGGTAGGGCTCGTCGATCCGGGTGATGCGGGTGCCGGGCACGAAGCTCTCCGTGGGGCCCTCCGCGACCAGCCGGATGCGCCCGGCCTCCACCAGGCCGATGACGACGCTGGCCGCGCCGAGGTGGCGTATGCCGTGGGTGTCCTTGAGGGCGTCGATGACGTCCTGGACGCTGCGGGCGTGGGCGAGCGCGGCGGAGACGGCCTCCACGATGCCGGCCTGCTGGCGGAACGCCTCCTCCTGCGCGGTGCGCGGGGCCCGGGCGGGGCTGTCCGCGAGTTCCCGGGTGGCGTCGCGGACGAGGCCGACGACCCGGTGCGGGCGGCCGGAGCCGTCGCGGCGGATGGCGCCCTGGCTGTGCGCCCAGCGGATCGCGCCGTCGCGGCGTCGGATGCGGAAGTAGGCGCCGTAGGTCTCGCTGCCGTCCTTGATGGCTCGGGCGACCGCCGCGTCCAGCCGGGCCGCGTCCGGCGGGGGGACCCGGGCGGCCAGGGAGGTGGCTCGGCCGTCGTACTCCTCGGGGAGCAGGTCGAAGATCTCGTGAGCCCCCGCGTCCATGTGGAACAGGCCCGCGTCCAGGTCCCAGTCGAAGCTGCCCATGTGGTTGAGCGCCAGGATCGTGTCCGGGTCGGCGGGCCGGTTCTCCGGGAGTGACAGGGCACTCGCACCCCGATCAGCCATGGGGCCACCTTGCCAGCAAATGTCCGAATCTTCGAGTGGGGCGTGGCAGGGTGTGCCCGCCCGGCGCGTACGGGTTATGCGGGCCGGCGGCGCGGTACCCGGAAGACCGGGCGGACGCGACGGGCGGGGAGCGGCCCCGGCCGGGCGGCCGCCGCGGAGGCAGGAGTGCGAGCGCGATGGAGTGGTTCACCGCCCCCGACTACTGGCTGAGCCGGCTGGTGCTCCAGCGCGGGCTCGCCGCGCTCTATCTGGTGGCGTTCCTGGTGGCGGTACGCCAGTTCCGGCCGCTGCTGGGCGAGCGCGGACTGCTGCCCGTACCGCGCTATCTGGCGCGGGTGCCCTTCAAGGAGTCGCCCAGCCTGTTCCACGCCTACTACTCGGACCGCTTCTTCGCCGGGTGCGCCTGGGCGGGGTGCGCGGTGTCGGCGGCGCTGCTGGCGGGGGCGGACTCGCTGCTGCCGCTATGGGCCGGGATTGTGCTGTGGCTGGTGCCCTGGGCGCTGTACCTGTCGATCGTGAACGTGGGGCAGACCTGGTACGCGTTCGGCTGGGAGACCCTGCTGCTGGAGGTCGGCTTCCTGGCGGCGTTCCTCGGCAACGACGAGGTCGCGCCGCCCGTGGTGGTGCTGTTCCTGCTGCGCTGGGTGCTGTTCCGGGTGGAGTTCGGCGCGGGGCTGATCAAGCTGCGTGGGGACGCCTGCTGGCGCAAGCTGACCTGTCTGGACTACCACCACGAGACCCAGCCGATGCCGGGCCCCCTGAGCTGGTTCTTCCACCACTTGCCCAAACCCCTGCACCGGGTGGAGGTGGCCGCCAACCACGTCACCCAACTCGTCGTCCCGGTGCTGCTGTTCACCCCGCAGCCGATCGCCTCGGCGGCCGCCGCGCTGATGATCGTGACCCAGCTCTGGCTGGTGCTCTCCGGGAACTTCGCCTGGCTGAACTGGATCACCATCGTGCTGGCCCTGTCCGCGCTCCGGCTCCCCGCCGAAGCGCCCGCCGTGCCCGCCGCGCCGCTCTGGTACGAGGTGCTGGTGCTCGCCCTCGGCGTGGTCCTGCTGGCGCTCAGCTCCCGCCCGGTGCTGAACATGGTCTCCCGGCGCCAGGTGATGAACCGCTCCTTCGACCCGCTGCGTCTGGTCAACACCTACGGCGCGTTCGGCAGCGTCAGCCGGCACCGCTACGAGGTGGTGATCGAGGGCACCGACGACGAGCGCCCCAGCGAGGACGGCGACTGGCGTGCGTACGAGTTCCGCGGCAAACCTGGTGATCCCCGCCGCTGGCCGCGCCAGTTCGCGCCCTACCATCTGCGGCTGGACTGGCTGATGTGGTTCGCCGCGCTGTCGCCCGCGTACGCCGGCGACTGGTTCGGCAAGCTGGTGGAGAAGCTGCTGGAGGACGACCGCGACACCCTGCGCCTGCTGCGCAGCTCCCCCTTCCCGCCCGGCGCCCCGCCCCGCTTCATCCGGGCCCGCCTCTTCCGCTACCGCTTCACCACCTGGCGGGAGCTGCGCGAGACGGGCGCCTGCTGGGAGCGGACCTACGTACGGGATTTCCTGCGGCCGACCCGGCTCAGCGGTGGCCGGTGAACCGTCCCCCCTCTCGACGCCGGGCGCGGGAGCGGGCACAGTGCTGCCGTGCGCGCCGTCCGCGCGCCCGGAGTCCCCGAGGAGTGCACGTGAGTACGTGGGTCGGCCGTACGGCCGCCGAGATCGCCGCCGCCGTCCGCGAGAAGCGGGTCACCCCCCGGGAGGTGGTGGCGGAGCATCTCGCGCGGATCGCGGAGCTGGACGGGCGGGTCGGCGCGTTCCGCACCGTCCGCGCGGAAGCGGCCCTGGCGGAGGCGGACGAGGTCGGCGCCCGCCCGGACCTGGCCGAACTCCCCCTGGCGGGCGTGCCGGTGGCCGTGAAGGACAACCTCGGCGTACGCGGGGAGTCCACCCGCAACGGCTCCGCCGCGACCCCGGACGGCCCGGCCGCCGAGGACCATGTGACCGTGGCCCGGCTGCGCGCGGCGGGCGCCGTGGTGGTCGGTCTGACCAACGTGCCCGAGCTGTGCGTGTTCGGCACCACCGAGGGCGTGTACGGCACGGCCCGCAGCCCGTGGGACCTCACCCGCACGGCGGGCGGTTCCTCCGGGGGCAGCGCGGCGGCGGTCGCGGCGGGCCTGGTCCCGCTGGCGCTCGGCAACGACGGCATGGGCTCGCTGCGCATCCCGGCGGCCGCCTGCGGCCTGGTGACGCTGAAGCCGGGCCATGGCGTGGTCCCGGCGGACATCGGCCACGGCGACTGGTTCGGCATGTCGGAGAACGGCCCGCTGGCCACCACCGTCGAGGACCTGCGCCTGATGCTCGCCGTCCTCGCGGAGACCGCGTTCCCGGCGCCCGAGGAGCGCGCGCCCCGCCGCATCGCGGCCGCCGTGCGCAGCCCGCTGGCCGGGGTCACGGTGAGCGAGCCGTTCCGCACGGCGGTCCGCGAGGCGGCGGGCCTGCTCAACGGCGCCGGGCACACCGTACGGCGGGCCGAGCCGCCCTACCCCCTCGACCTCGGCCTGACCGCCCTGCGGCACTGGACGGCCGGTACGGCGGTGGACTCGGCCGAGCTGGACCCGGCCCGGCTCGCCCCGCGCACCCGTACGCACGCGGCCATCGGCCGGCGCTTCGTCCGCTCGGTCCGCACCGGCGACGCCCGTGACCGGCTCCGCGCCCGCCTGCTGCCGTTCCTCACCGAGTACGACGTACTGCTCACCCCGGCCCTGGCCCGCCGCTCGCCCGCCGCCGCGCCCTGGCACCAGCGGAGCTGGCTCGCCAACGTGGCGGTGAACACGGCCACTTCACCTTTCACCCCGGTCTGGAACCTGACCGGCTGGCCCGCGATGTCGGTCCCCTTCGGAGCCCTGCCGACCGGCGCCCCGGCCGCGGTCCAGCTGGTGGGCCGCCCGGGCACGGAGGCGGACCTGCTGGCGGTGGCGGAGGACCTGGAGCGACTGCGTCCCTGGGCGCGTACGGCACCGCTGAGCCAGGGCCCCAGCGGGTCCGCCTAGGGTCTTTCGTTT
>NZ_MUNH01000258.1:0-2634 GCF_002154615.1 Streptomyces recifensis | reverse complement strand
GGCGACCCGGTCGGCGACGGCGTGGAAGCGGGCGGAGCCCAGCGCCTCCAGCGCGGCCGAGTGGGCGCGTGTCCGCGCCAGGGTGAGCCGGCGTTCCAGCAGCGCCCCCGCCCTGGCCGCGCCCACGGTGAGACTGCCCCGCTCGGCGGCCGGTGCCGGGGCTCCCGCGTGCACCACCGCCCGCAGCGGCGCCGGAGTCGATCCGGACAGCCGGTGCAGCGCGAGCAACAGCCGGTCCAGCCGAGCCTCCTGTGCGTGCTCAAGAGCCAAAGTGCCCGACACCCAGGCCAGTTCGGGCCGCATCGAGTCGGCCCAGGCGGGGTCGAGCAGGGTGCGGAAGGTGTGCAGGGCGGCGCTGATCCGGCGGGCGGAGCGGCGCAGGGCCCGTCCCGCGTCGGCGGCGCCCTCGGCCCCGTTCCCGTGCTCCCGCTGGGCCCGCAGCGCGCGCAGGAACTCCGTCGCCTGTGCCCTCAGATACGCGGCGAGGTCGTCCCCGGCGGGGTCCTTCCCGGCGGGGACGGCCCCCGCCGGGACGGTCTCCGGGTGGGGACGGTCAGGGTGTCGTGGTGCCACGCCGGCGCCTCCGGGCGTCAATGAGCATCTCCTGTACGTTCCGCAGGGGGTGTCCGTCGGCGTCCAACGCGTGCCGGGTCCACTCGCCGTCGGGGCCCAGGTGCCAGGAGGCGGTGGTGTCGGACATGCCGGTGTCCAGCAGGCGGTTGAGGGACGCCCGGTGGCCGGGGTCGGTGACCCGGACCAGCGCCTCGATCCGGCGGTCGAGGTTGCGGTGCATCATGTCGGCGCTGCCGAACCAGACTTCGGGCTCGCCGCCGTTGCCGAAGGCGAACACGCGGGAGTGCTCCAGGAACCGGCCGAGGATCGAGCGGACCCGGATGTTCTCCGAGAGCCCCTCGACGCCGGGCCGTACCGCGCAGATGCCGCGCACCCAGATGTCGACCGGCACGCCCGCCTGGGAGGCCCGGTAGCAGGCGTCGATGACGGCCTCGTCGACCATGGAGTTGACCTTGATCTTGACGAAGGCCGGGCGGCCCGCGCGGTGGTGCTGGATCTCCTTGTCGATGCGGGATATCAGGCCGTCCCGCAGGGACTTGGGGGCGACCAGCAGCCGGCGGTAGGTCTCTCGCCGGGAGTAGCCGGAGAGCCGGTTGAAGAGGTCGGAGAGGTCCGCGCCGACCTGCGGGTCGGCGGTGAGCAGCCCGAGGTCCTCGTACAGCCGGGCCGTCTTCGGGTGGTAGTTGCCGGTGCCGACGTGGCTGTAGCGGCGCAGGGTCTCGCCCTCCTGGCGGACCACGAGCGACAGCTTGCAGTGCGTCTTCAGCCCGACCAGGCCGTAGACGACGTGGCAGCCCGCCTCCTCCAGCTTGCGCGCCCACTTGATGTTGGCGTGCTCGTCGAAGCGGGCCTTGATCTCGACCAGGACGAGGACCTGCTTGCCGGACTCGGCCGCGTCGATCAGCGCGTCCACTATCGGCGAGTCGCCGGAGGTGCGGTACAGCGTCTGCTTGATCGCCAGCACGTCGGGGTCCTGCGCGGCCTGCTCCAGGAACGCCTGCACCGAGGTGGAGAAGGAGTCGTACGGGTGGTGCAGCAGCACGTCCCGCTGGCGCAGCGCGGCGAAGATGTCCGGCGCTGAGGCGGACTCCACCTCGGAGAGGTCCCGGTTGGTGCCCGCGACGAACTTGCGGTACTTCAGCTCCGGGCGGTCCAGGCTGTGGATGCGGAAGAGACCGGTGAGGTCCAGCGGGCCGGGCAGCGGGTAGACCTCGGCCTCGGAGATCTTCAGCTCGCGCACCAGGAGGTCCAGCACCTCGCGGTCGATGTCCTCCTCGACCTCCAGGCGCACCGGGGGCCCGAAGCGGCGCCGCATGAGTTCCTTCTCCAGCGCCTGGAGCAGGTTTTCCGCGTCGTCCTCCTCGACCTCCAGGTCCTCGTTGCGGGTGAGCCGGAAGGCATGGTGCTCCAGCACCTCCATGCCGGGGAACAGCTCCTCCAGGTGCGCCCCGATCACGTCCTCCAGCGGGACGAAACGGCCGGGGCTGCTCTCCAGGAAGCGGGACAGCAGCGGGGGCACCTTCACCCGCGCGAAGTGCTTGTGGCCGCTGACCGGGTTCCGCACGACGACGGCCAGGTTCAGCGAGAGGCCGGAGATGTAGGGGAAGGGGTGCGCGGGGTCCACGGCGAGCGGGGTCAGCACCGGGAAGATCTGGTGCCGGAACAGGGTGAACAGGCGGGCCTGCTCCTTGTCGGTCAGCTCGCTCCAGCGGACCAGGTGGATGCCCTCCTCCGCGAGCGCGGGGGCGACGTCCTCGTGGTAGCAGGCGGCGTGCCGCGCCATCAGCTCGCGCGAGCGGGCCCAGATCATCTCCAGCACCTCGCGGGGCTGGAGCCCGGAGGCGGAGCGGGTGGCGACCCCGGTGGCGATACGCCGCTTCAGACCGGCCACCCGGACCATGAAGAACTCGTCCAGGTTGCTGGCGAAGATCGCGAGGAAGTTGGCGCGCTCCAGCAGCGGGGTGGTGGGGTCCTCCGCCAGCTCCAGCACGCGCTCGTTGAAGGCGAGCCAGCTGCGCTCCCGGTCCAGGAAGCGGCCCTGGGGCAGCGGGGCGCCGTCGG
>NZ_MUNH01000257.1:0-20356 GCF_002154615.1 Streptomyces recifensis | reverse complement strand
TCCCACTGCTCCCCCGGCGGGGGCGCGCCGGGGCGGCGGGGCCGGCCGGGCAGGGTCGGCGGCAGGGGCACCGGCCCCAGTACCTCCGCGTCCGGGGGTGAGTCCACGGCCGCGAGGAACTCCGCGACCGCCTCCGCCGTCCCGGACACCGCGGCCATCCGGGACACCGGCGGAAACCCCAGCTCGGCCCGTTCGGCCAGCTCCCGGACCGCGAACCCGACGGGGTCCCAGCGGACCAGCGCCTGCACGGGCCGCAACGTCGGCTCGGCCACGACCACCACGGTCCCGCCGTCGCCCTGCGGCCGGACCAGCGCGGCGGCGCCGATCCACCGGCGCAGCGCGTCCTCGCCGGAGCGCAGGTCCGGGCGGCCGAGCATGGCCCAGCCGTCGAGCAGCAGCGCCGCCGCGTAACCGCCCTCGGCCACCGGCTCGGCGCCGGGCGTGCTGACGACCAGCGCGGGCGCGTCCGGCACGGTGTCGAGCACGTGCTCGCGCCCGGAGGTGCGCACCGGCACGGCGGGGAAGGCGCGCCCCAGTTCCTCGGCGGTACGGCGGGCGCCGACGACCTGGGCGCGCAGCCGGAAGCCGCCGCACTCGGGGCAGTGCCAGGAGTGCTCCTCGCGCCCGCACCACTCGCAGCGCAGCGCTCCCGCGTCCTGCGCCTGGAGCGGCCCGGCGCAGTGCGCGCACCGCGCGGGCGCCCGGCACTGGGCGCAGGCGAGGCGGGGTACGTATCCGCGCCGGGGCACCTGCACCAGCACCGGGCCGGTCCTGAGCCCCTCCCGGACGGCCTGCCAGGCGAGGCTGGGCAGCCGGGCGGCACGCGCGGCCTCGTCACGGGCGAGGTCGGTGTCCCCGACGGTGCGTACCAGCGGCGCGGTGCGGCGGACCTGGTCGCGTCCCGCGGTCAGCGGCCGTGCCCAGCCGCTCTCGACGAGCTGCGCGGCCTCCACCGTGCAGCTCCGGCTGCCCACCAGGAAGGCGCACTTGTCGAGGGAGGCGCGCAGCAGCAGGACGTCGCGGGCGTGCGGCTGGGGCGCGTGCTGCTCACTGTGGCTGTCGTCGCCGTCGTCCCAGACGGCCACGAGGCCGAGGTCCCGCACGGGGGCGAACATGGCGGCGCGGGTGCCGACGACCGCCCGTACGGAGCCGCGCCGGACCGCGAGCCACTGCGCGTACCGCTTCTCGGGTCCCGCGTCGGCGGTGAGCAGCGCGTGGCGGCCCTTGCCGAGCAGGGCGGTCAGCGCGGCGTCGACCCGCGCGGCGGTCCGCCCGTCGGGGACGACGACCAGGGCGCCGCGTCCGGAGGCGAGGGTGGCGGCGACGGCGCGGGCGATCTCCTCGCTCCACTCGGGTCCGGGCAGCGCGTTCCACACCGCACGGGGCGAGCCGCCGGAGGCTAGGGCGTCGAGGAAGGCGGGACCGTGCTCGTAGCGGGCCCAGGTGCCCGCGTCCGGAGCGGGGGGCGCGGGCAGGGGCTCCGGGGAGGCGCGCTTCTCCGCGCGGGCGCTGCGCGGCGGCAGGGCCAGTTGCAGTACGTCGGCGAGGCTGCCCGCGTACCGGTCGGCGACGGCGCGGGCCAGCCCGAGGAGTTCCTCGCCGAGCACCGGCTCCGGGGAGACGACCTGGGCGAGGGCGGCGAGCGGTCCCGCGTAGTCCGACTCGTCCCGCCGCTCGATCAGGTAGCCGTCGATCAGGCCGCCGCCCTCGCGCCGCCCGTCCCGCACCCGGTGCCGCCCGGCACCGAACCGCACCCGGACCCGGACGCCGGGCTGGGCGTCGGCGTCCAGTTCCTCGGGCACCGCGTAGTCGAAGTACCGGTCGAGATGCAGGACGCCCTTGTCGACGAGCACCCGCGCGACCGGCCGGTCCTTGGCGAGCGCGGCCCCCCGCCAGGTGCGCGGCTTGGCGCGCGGCACGTCGGCGCCGCGCACGCTCTCCCGGATGAGCGCGAGCTGCTCCGGCGGCGGCCCCTCGGCCCCGCCGTCCCCCGGCCCGTTGTCGCTGCTCACGCTTGCATTCTTACCAAAGACCACTGACAGCACCGCCCGCCGAGGCACCCGGAACATGCCGGGGCCCGGCGTCCCCGAAGGGAGGCCGGGCCCCGGTTCACGCGGTGCGGATCAGACGCCGGCGGCCTTGCGCAGGGCGTCGACGCGGTCGGTGCGCTCCCAGGTGAAGTCGGGGAGCTCACGGCCGAAGTGACCGTAGGCCGCCGTCTGGGCGTAGATCGGGCGCAGCAGGTCGAGGTCGCGGATGATCGCGGCCGGACGCAGGTCGAAGACCTCGTCGATGGCCTTCTCGATCTTCTCGGGGTCGATCTTGGCGGTGCCGAAGGTCTCCACGAAGAGACCGACCGGCTCGGCCTTGCCGATCGCGTAGGCGACCTGGACCTCGCAGCGCGAGGCGAGGCCCGCGGCCACCACGTTCTTGGCGACCCAGCGCATCGCGTACGCGGCCGAGCGGTCCACCTTGGACGGGTCCTTGCCCGAGAAGGCGCCGCCACCGTGCCGGGCGAAGCCGCCGTAGGTGTCGATGATGATCTTGCGGCCGGTGAGGCCGGCGTCACCCATCGGGCCGCCGATCTCGAAGCGGCCGGTCGGGTTGACCAGCAGGCGGTAGCCCTCGGTGTCGATCTTGATGCCCTCGTCCAGCAGGGCCTTCAGCTCGGGCTCGACCACGAACTCGCGGATGTCGGGCGCGAGCAGCGACTCGAGGTCGATGTCGGAGGCGTGCTGGGAGGAGACCACCACGGTGTCGAGACGGACGGCCTTGTCGCCGTCGTACTCGATGGTGACCTGGGTCTTGCCGTCGGGGCGCAGGTAGGGGATGGTGCCGTTCTTGCGGACCTCGGAGAGGCGCTTGGACAGGCGGTGCGCCAGGAAGATCGGCAGCGGCATCAGCGTCGGCGTCTCGTCCGAGGCGTAGCCGAACATCAGGCCCTGGTCGCCCGCGCCCTGCTTGTCCAGCTCGTCCTCGTCGCCCTCGACCCGCGACTCGTACGCCGTGTCGACGCCCTGCGCGATGTCCGGGGACTGCGCGCCGATGGACACCGAGACGCCGCAGGAGGCGCCGTCGAAGCCCTTCTTGGAGGAGTCGTAGCCGATCTCGAGGATCTTCTCGCGCACCAACTGGGCGATGGGCGCGTAAGCCTTGGTCGTGACCTCGCCGGCCACGTGCACCAGGCCGGTGGTGATCAGCGTCTCGACGGCGACGCGGGACGAGGGGTCCTCGCGGAGAAGCGCGTCGAGAATGGTGTCGCTGATCTGGTCAGCGATCTTGTCGGGGTGACCTTCGGTCACGGACTCCGAGGTGAACAGGCGACGGGACACAACGCTCCCTGGGGTTGCAGCGGCTGCTGGCTGATCATTGAAGGACCACGTCGGGAGCTGCGCCCAACGTCGTCCGTGAACAGTTTATCGGTCGCACCTGGCCGCAGGGCCACCCGTTCTCGCCCAGCGAGAACGCTGTGACCTGCGGCACAGGCATTCTGCACGCTGGAGCGTGGCCTTGAACAGATCCGCCACGCGCCATCGCGGTGTGAAAAAAAGACTCCGGGTGGCCGAAAACGCGCCGCCCCGAACGGCCCAGCCGCTCAGCCCAGCCGGGCCGCCACCAGGTCCCAGACGGTGTCCGCGAGGGCCTCCTTCGGCCCGTGCGGCACGGCCGTCTCGGTGCCGTCGGCGCCGAGGACCACCGCCTCGTTCTCCTCCGAGCCGAAGGTGCGGCGCTCCCCCACCTCGTTGACCACCAGCAGGTCGCAGCCCTTGCGGGCCAGCTTGGCGCGGCCGTTGGCGAGCACGTCGTCGGTCTCGGCGGCGAAGCCGACGACGACCTGGCCCGGGCGGGCGCGCTCGGCGGAGACCTCGGCGAGCACGTCGGGGTTGCGGACCAGGGCGACCGGCTCGGGCTCCTGGCCGTCCTTCTTCTTGATCTTCCCGCTCGCGTAGACCGCCGGGCGGAAGTCGGCGACGGCGGCGGCCATGACCACGGCGTCGGCGTCGGCGGCCGCCTTGAGCACCGCCTCGCGGAGCTGGACGGCGGTGCCGACGTGCACGATGTCCACCCCGGCCGGATCGGGCAGGGAGGCGTTGGCCGAGACCAAGGTCACGCGGGCCCCGCGCGCGGCGGCGGTCCGGGCGAGGGCGTACCCCTGCTTGCCGGAGGAGCGGTTGCCGAGGAAGCGCACCGGGTCGAGCGGTTCCCGGGTGCCGCCCGCCGAGACCACCACGTGGCGGCCCGCGAGGTCGGGTTCGCTCACGCCCCGCGCCAGCACCCGGCGGCACACCTCGAAGATCTCGGCCGGGTCGGGCAGCCGTCCCTTGCCGGTGTCGACGCCGGTGAGGCGGCCCACGGCGGGCTCGACGACGACCGCGCCCCGGCGGCGCAGGGTGGCCACGTTCTCCTGGGTGGCGGGGTGCTCCCACATCTCGGTGTGCATCGCCGGGGCGAAGACCACCGGACAGCGCGCGGTGAGGAGGGTGTTGGTGAGCAGGTCGTCGGCGAGACCGTGCGCGGCCTTGGCGAGCATGTCGGCCGTGGCGGGCGCTACCACCACGAGGTCGGCGTGCTGCCCGATGCGGACGTGCGGCACCTCGTGGACGCCGTCCCACACCTCGGTGGAGACCGGGTTGCCGGACAGCGCGGACCAGGTGGCGGCGCCGACGAAGTGCAGCGCCGAGGCGGTCGGCACCACCCGCACGTCGTGCCCCGACTCGGTGAACCGTCTGAGCAGCTCACAGGACTTGTACGCGGCGATGCCCCCGCTGACGCCCAGCACGACCTTCGGCTTGTCCACCGTCTCCACCGTCTCCCCGGACTTTCGAGAACCTTTGACACCCATGACACACCACAGGCCCGGCAGCATGACTGCCGGGCCTGTGGACAAGTCGACCGCGGTCTGCACATACGACCGCGAGCGGAGGGAACTACTGGACCGGGCCCTCGATGGCCTCGGAGGTCAGCAGACCGGCGTTGATCTCGCGCAGCGCGATCGAGAGCGGCTTCTCGTGGACGTGGGTGTCGACGAGCGGACCGACGTACTCGAGGAGGCCCTCACCGAGCTGCGAGTAGTACGCGTTGATCTGACGGGCGCGCTTGGCCGCGTAGATCACCAGGCTGTACTTCGAGTCGGTGGCCTCGAGGAGCTCGTCGATCGGAGGGTTGATGATGCCCTCGGGCGCGGTGATGGAAGAGGACACGCTCTGCCTTCCGATGGGTGGGAAAGAAATCAGTCGGTGTGGGGCACCGTGACCGGTAGGTCCTGTCGATGGACGGCGGTCACGATCACACAACGTCCATCAAGGCTAGCAGCTCCCCGGCCACGTCCTCGACGGAGGTGTTGACCAGGGTGACGTCGAACTCGGGCTCGGCGGCCAGTTCCGTCCGGGCCGCCTCCAGCCGGCGCTCGATGACCTCCGGCGGTTCGGTGCCCCGGCCGGTGAGCCTGCGCACCAGCTCGTCCCAGGACGGCGGGGCGAGGAAGACCAGTTGGGCGTCGGACATCGACTCGCGGACCTGCCGGGCGCCCTGGAGGTCGATCTCCAGCAGTACCGGCTCGCCCTTCTCCAGCCGCTCCAGCACGGCCGCGCGGGGCGTGCCGTAGCGGTTGCCGGCGAACTCGGCCCACTCCAGCAGCTCGCCGTTGGCGATCAGCTTGTCCATCTCCTCGTCGGTGACGAAGAAGTAGTGGACGCCGTGCTGCTCGCCGGGCCGCGGCCTGCGGGTGGTCGCGGACACCGACAGCCAGACGTCGGGGTGCTCTTTGCGCATATGGGCGACGACCGTGCTCTTGCCGACCCCGGAGGGGCCGGAGAGCACGGTCAGCCGCGGACGTGCGTCCGGGGGTACGGGGGACGTCCCCCGGAATGTTCCAGCCATGCAGCGATTATTCCAGCAATCCCGGAGTGTCCGGGACTCCGGTCCGGGCAGCGCCCGGACTCAGGAGCCGGTGCTGCCGAACTCACGCTCCAGGGAGGCGATCTGGTTGGAACCGAGGCCGCGGACACGGCGGCTCTCGGAGATACCCAGACGCTCCATGATCTGCTTGGCGCGGACCTTGCCCACGCCCGGCAGGGACTCCAGCAGGGCCGAGACCTTCATCTTGCCGATGACCTCGTTCTCCTGGCCCTGCTTGATGACCTCGTGCAGCGAGGCGCCGGAGTGCTTGAGTCGATTCTTGACCTCGGCCCGCTCCCGGCGAGCCGCGGCGGCCTTTTCGAGCGCGGCTGCGCGCTGTTCAGGGGTAAGGGGCGGAAGAGCCACGCCTACGTCACCTCGGATGTCGAACTGTCGGATACGGACCGGTGAGGAACCTAGTCGCCCCACACCTGGGGAGCCACGAGCAACACGCTCGCCCGCTCTCACTGCCTCGGAGACTAGCGGGCATGTCCGCCGGAGTCAGCGAGAACAGCGGAAAAGTCCTGGTCAGCCTCCGTGAGGACGGACTTTTCGGGCATACTGCCCACGATTCGGGGATGTATTCGCCTCTCGGACCCCCGGCCGAGCCCGTCCGCGGTGCTCAGGAGCCCGCGACGGCGGCCCGGATATCGTCCGCGAAGGCCGCCGTGGCCGCCCGCAGCGCCGCGATGTCGGGCCCGTGCCGCAGCACGCCCCGGCTGACGTTCGGCACCACGTTGCCCACCGCGCTCCCGAACACCGCCGGAAGGTCCGCCGGGGTGGCGCCCTGGGCACCGACACCGGGGGCGAGCAGCGGCCCGTTGATGGCGAGGTCGTAGGACGACAGGTCCCCCACCGTGGCGCCCACGACGGCGCCGAAGGAGCCCAGCGGCTCGGCGTCCGCGTTCTCGGCGGCGAGGTGGGCCAGCACGGTCGCGGCGACACTGCGCCCGTCCGCGCGGACCGCGTGCTGCACCTCGGGACCCTCCGGGTTGGAGGTCAGCGCGAGCACGAACAGCCCGGTGCCGCTCTCGCGGGCCAGCTCGACCGCCGGGGCGAGCGAGCCGTAGCCCAGGTACGGGGAGACGGTGAGGGCGTCCGAGAACAGCGGGGCGTCCTTGTGCAGGAACGCCTCCGCGTACCCGGCCATGGTGGAGCCGATGTCGCCGCGCTTGGCGTCCATCACGACCAGGGCACCCGCCGCGCGGGTCTCCTCGACGACGCGCTCCAGGACGGCGACACCCCGCGAGCCGAACCGCTCGAAGAACGCGCTCTGCGGCTTCACGACGGCGACCCGGTCGGCGACGGCCTCCACGACCGTGCGGCCGAACCGCTCCAGGCCGGCCACGTCGTCGTTCAGGCCCCAGTCGGCGAGCAGCGAGGCGTGCGGGTCGATGCCGACGCACAGCGGGCCGCGCTCGTCCATGGCGCGGCGCAGACGGGTACCGAAGGGCTCGGTCATGCGGGGTTCCTGACGTCGGCGCCGACCGCGTCGGCGAGGGTGGCGTAGGGGCTGGCCTTGAGCCGGGCGGCGAGGCCCTTGTGCACGGCGCGGGTCCAGAAGGGGCCCTCGTAGACGAAGGCGCTGTAGCCCTGTACGAGGGTGGCGCCGGCCAGGATGCGCTGCCAGGCGTCCTCGGCGGTCTCGACGCCGCCCACGCCCACCAGGGTGATGCGGTCGCCCACGCGCGCGTACAGGCGGCGCAGCACCTGGAGCGAGCGTTCCTTCAGGGGCGCGCCGGAGAGCCCGCCGGTCTCCTTGACCACCGAGGGCGCGGAGCGCAGGCCGAGGCCCTCGCGGGCGATGGTGGTGTTGGTCGCGATGATGCCGTCCAGGCCGAGTTCCACGGCCAGGTCGGCGACGGCGTCGACGTCCTCGTCCGCGAGGTCGGGGGCGATCTTCACCAGGAGCGGCACGCGGCGGGCGCCGGTGGCGCGGTCGGCGGCCTCGCGCACGGCGCCGAGCAGCGGGCGCAGCGCCTCGGTGGCCTGGAGGTTGCGCAGGCCGGGGGTGTTCGGGGAGGAGACGTTGACCACGAGGTAGTCGGCGTGCGGGGCGAGCCGCTCGGCGGACTTCACGTAGTCGGCGACCGCGTCCGCCTCCGGGACGGCCTTGGTCTTGCCGATGTTGACGCCGACGACGGTACGGAACACCGGGCGCCGGGAGGCCAGGCGGGCGGCGACGGCGAGGGAGCCCTCGTTGTTGAAGCCCATGCGGTTGATCAGG
Source organism: Streptomyces recifensis (assembly GCF_002154615.1). Taxonomy (NCBI): domain Bacteria; kingdom Bacillati; phylum Actinomycetota; class Actinomycetes; order Kitasatosporales; family Streptomycetaceae; genus Streptomyces; species Streptomyces recifensis. Next base: position 12,231 of record NZ_MUNH01000257.1, on the reverse strand, counting down.
GCGCGGTCGGCGACCAGCCGGAACAGCCGCTTCTTCGGGTTGCCGGGCTGGGCCTCGCCGGTGACGGTGCCGATCTCGACGTGGTCGAAGCCGAGCATGGAGAGTCCGTCGATGCCGACGGCGTTCTTGTCGAAGCCGGCGGCGAGGCCGAAGGGGCCGTGCATGCGCAGGCCGAGGGCCTCGGTGCGCAGTTCCTCGTGCCGGGGGGCCAGCGCGGCGGCGGCGAAGGTGCGCAGGACCGGGATGCGGGCGAGCAGACGGATCCAGCGGAAGGCGAGGTGGTGGGCCTGTTCCGGGTCCATCCGCTGGAAGATCAGCCGGAAGAACAGCTTGTACATGGGGAAAGTCCTCGAAGGCGGGGGCGGGCGTGGCTCATGAAGAGGGGGACACCGTTTCCGGTGTCCCCCTCGGCGCGGCTAGTCGCGGGCCGCGTTCAGATGTTCCGCGTGCTCCTGGAGGGAGCGGACGCCCACGTCCCCGCGGCCGAGGGCGTCGATGCCCTGGACGGCGGCGGCGAGCGCCTGGACGGTGGTCAGGCAGGGCACCGAGCGGGCCACGGCCGCCGTGCGGATGTCGTAGCCGTCGAGGCGGCCGCCGGTGCCGTAGGGCGTGTTGACGATGAGGTCGACCTCGCCGTCGTGGATGAGCTGGACGATGGTCCGCTCGCCGTTCGGGCCGGTGCCCTCGGACTGCTTGCGCACGACGGTGGCGTTGATGCCGTTGCGCTTGAGGACCTCGGCGGTGCCGGAGGTGGCCAGCAGCTCGAAGCCGTGCGCGACCAGCTCGCGGGCCGGGAAGATCATCGAGCGCTTGTCGCGGTTGGCGACCGAGATGAACGCGCGGCCCTTGGTGGGCAGCGGGCCGTACGCGCCCGCCTGCGACTTGGCGTACGCCGTGCCGAAGACGGAGTCGATGCCCATGACCTCGCCGGTGGAGCGCATCTCCGGGCCGAGCACGGTGTCCACACCGCGGCCCTGGATGTCCCGGAAGCGGGACCAGGGCATCACGGCCTCCTTGACGGAGATCGGCGCGTCCAGCGGGAGTTCGCCGCCGTCGCCGGTGGCGGGCAGCAGGCCCTCGGCGCGCAGCTCCGCGATGGTCGTGCCCAGCGAGATGCGGGCGGCGGCCTTGGCGAGCGGGACCGCGGTCGCCTTCGAGGTGAAGGGGACCGTGCGGGAGGCGCGGGGGTTGGCCTCCAGGACGTAGAGGATGTCGCCCGACATGGCGAACTGGATGTTGATCAGACCGCGGACGCCGACGCCCTTGGCGATGGCCTCGGTGGAGGCGCGCAGCCGCTTGATGTCGAAGCCGCCCAGCGTGATGGGGGGCAGGGCGCACGCCGAGTCGCCGGAGTGGATGCCGGCCTCCTCGATGTGCTCCATGACGCCGCCGAGGTACAGCTCCTCGCCGTCGTAGAGGGCGTCGACGTCGATCTCGATGGCGTCGTCCAGGAAGCGGTCCACGAGGACCGGCCGGGACGGGCTGATCTCGGTGGACTCCTCGATGTACGCGGAGAGCCGCTCCTCCTCGTACACGATCTCCATGCCGCGTCCGCCGAGGACGTAGGAGGGGCGGACCAGGACGGGGTAGCCGATATCGTCCGCGATGGCCTTGGCCTCGGCGAAGGTGGTGGCGGTGCCGTGCTTGGGGGCGGGCAGGCCGGCCTCGGCGAGCACGCGGCCGAAGGCGCCGCGGTCCTCGGCTGCGTGGATGGCCTCGGGCGGGGTGCCGACGACCGGCACGCCGTTGTCCTTCAGCGCCTGCGCGAGGCCCAGCGGGGTCTGCCCGCCGAGCTGCACGACCACACCGGCGACGGGGCCGGCGAGGGACTCCGCGTGCACGATCTCCAGCACGTCCTCCAGGGTGAGCGGCTCGAAGTAGAGCCGGTCGGAGGTGTCGTAGTCGGTGGAGACGGTCTCCGGGTTGCAGTTGACCATCACGGTCTCGTACCCGGCGTCGGAGAGCGCGAAGGAGGCGTGGACGCAGGAGTAGTCGAACTCGATGCCCTGGCCGATGCGGTTGGGCCCGGAGCCGAGGATGATCACGGCGGGCTTCTCGCGCGGCGCGACCTCGCTCTCCTCGTCGTAGGAGGAGTAGAAGTACGGCGTCCGGGCGGCGAACTCGGCGGCGCAGGTGTCGACCGTCTTGTAGACCGGGCGGATGCCGAGCACGTGCCGGACCTCGCGGACGACGTCCTCGCGCAGACCCCGGATCTCACCGATCTGGAGGTCGGAGAAGCCGTGCCGCTTGGCCTCGGCGAGCAGCTCGGCGGTCAGCTCGGACGCCTCGGCCAGCTCGTCCGCGGTCTCCTTGATGAGGAAGAGCTGGTCCACGAACCAGGGGTCGATCTTCGTGTACTCGAAGATCTCCTCCGGGGTGGCACCCGCACGGATCGCCTGCATGACGGTGTTGATCCGGCCGTCGGTCGGGCGTACCGCCTCTTCGAGGAGGGCCTTCTTGTCGCCGGGGTCACCGATGAAGGTGAACTGGCTGCCCTTCTTCTCCAGCGAGCGCAGCGCCTTCTGGAAAGCCTCGGTGAAGTTGCGGCCGATGGCCATGGCCTCGCCGACCGACTTCATCGTGGTGGTCAGCGTGGAGTCGGCCTGCGGGAACTTCTCGAAGGCGAACCGGGGGGCCTTGACGACGACGTAGTCGAGGGTGGGCTCGAAGGAGGCCGGGGTCTCCCGCGTGATGTCGTTCGGGATCTCGTCCAGCGTGTAGCCGACGGCCAGCTTGGCGGCGATCTTGGCGATCGGGAAGCCGGTGGCCTTGGAGGCGAGCGCGGAGGACCGCGAGACGCGCGGGTTCATCTCGATGACGATGACCCGGCCGTCCTCGGGGTTGACGGCGAACTGGATGTTGCAGCCGCCGGTGTCGACGCCGACCTCGCGGATGATGGCGATGCCGACGTCGCGCAGCAGCTGGTACTCGCGGTCGGTCAGCGTCATCGCGGGGGCGACGGTGATCGAGTCGCCGGTGTGCACGCCCATCGGGTCGAAGTTCTCGATGGAGCAGACGACCACGACGTTGTCGTTCTTGTCGCGCATCAGCTCCAGCTCGTACTCCTTCCACCCGAGGATGGACTCCTCCAGGAGCACCTCGGTGGTCGGGGAGAGGGTGAGGCCCTGGCCGGCGATGCGGCGCAGCTCGTCCTCGTCGTGGGCGAAGCCGGAGCCGGCGCCGCCCATGGTGAAGGAGGGGCGGACGACGACGGGGTAGCCGCCGAGCGTCTCCACGCCGCCGAGGACGTCGTCCATGGTGTGGCAGATGACCGAGCGGGCGGACTCGCCGTGGCCGGTCTTCTTGCGGACCTCCTCCACGACACCCTTGAAGAGGTCGCGGTCCTCGCCCTTGTGGATCGCCTCGGGCCGGGCGCCGATCAGTTCGACGCCGTACTTCTCCAGCACCCCGCTGTCGTGCAGCGAGATGGCGGTGTTCAGGGCGGTCTGGCCGCCGAGGGTGGGCAGGAGGGCGTCGGGGCGCTCCTTGGCGATGATCTTCTCGACGAACTCGGGGGTGATCGGCTCGACGTAGGTGGCGTCGGCGATCTCCGGGTCGGTCATGATCGTCGCCGGGTTGGAGTTGACCAGGATCACGCGCAGGCCCTCGGCCTTGAGCACGCGGCACGCCTGGGTGCCGGAGTAGTCGAACTCGGCGGCCTGACCGATGACGATCGGGCCGGAGCCGATGACCAGGACGGACTGGATGTCGGAGCGCTTAGGCACGCTGGCCCTCCCGGACGGTGCTCATCAAAGACGTGAAGCGGTCGAACAGGTAGGCGGCGTCGTGCGGACCGGCCGCCGCCTCGGGGTGGTACTGCACGGAGAAGGCCGGCTGGTCGAGGAGCTGGAGACCCTCCACCACGTCGTCGTTCAGGCAGACGTGGGAGACCTCGGCGCGGCCGAACTTCGTCTCGCTGACCTTGTCCAGCGGCGCGTCGACGGCGAAGCCGTGGTTGTGCGCGGTGACCTCCACCTTGCCGGTGGTGCGGTCCTGGACGGGCTGGTTGATTCCCCGGTGGCCGTACTTCAGCTTGTAGGTGCCGAAGCCGAGGGCGCGGCCGAGGATCTGGTTGCCGAAGCAGATGCCGAACAGCGGGGTCTTCCGCTCCAGCACGGCGGTCATCAGGGCCACCGGGCCGTCGGCCGTGGCCGGGTCACCGGGGCCGTTGGAGAAGAACACGCCGTCGGGCTCCACGGCGTAGACGTCCTCGGCCGTGGCGGTCGCCGGGAGCACGTGGACCTCGATGCCGCGCTCGGCCATCCGCTGCGGGGTCATGCCCTTGATGCCGAGGTCGATCGCGGCGACGGTGAACTTCTTCTCGCCGACCGCGGGGACGACGTACGCCTCCTTGGTGGCGACCTCCTCGTAGAGGCTCGCGCCCTTCATGTGCGGCTGGGCCTGCACCCGCCGCACCAGTTCGGCGTCGGGGGCGAGCGCCTCGCCGGAGAAGATGCCGGCGCGCATGGAGCCGCGCTCGCGCAGGTGACGGGTGAGGGCGCGGGTGTCGATGCCGCTGATGCCGACGACGCCCTGGGCGGTCAGCTCGTCGTCCAGGGAGCGCCGGGAGCGCCAGTTGGACGGCACGCGCGCGGGGTCGCGCACCACGTAGCCGGAGACCCAGATGCGGCCGGACTCGTCGTCCTCGTCGTTCCAGCCGGTGTTGCCGATCTGGGGGGCGGTGGCGACGACGATCTGGCGGTCGTAGGAGGGGTCGGTCAGGGTCTCCTGGTAGCCGGTCATGCCGGTGGAGAACACGGCCTCGCCGAAGGTCTCCCCCACGGCCCCGTAGGCGCGGCCGCGGAAGGTACGGCCGTCCTCCAGGACGAGTACGGCGGGAGTCCTGGCGGCTCCCCTGGTGGAGGTCGTCATCGTGCGCCTTCCGTGTGGTTGGTCATCTGGTTCAGGGTGTCGACCCAGGTGGTGTGTTCGGCCGCGTGGTCGGAGCGGAAGCCGGAGTCGATCAGCTTCTCGCCGTGTGCCCAGGTCACCACGAGCAGTCCGCCCTCGGTGAGGACCTTGCCCGCGATGCCCTTGTCGAGCCGGGCGCCGCGCAGCGCTCCGGCGGGGATGAAGAAGTCGGTGGCGCCGGGACGCCCGACGGCCAGCCCCGCGGCGGTGAGGGTCAGCTCGGCCCGGCTGCGGGAGCCCAGGCCGTGGGCCACGATCCGGTCCAGCCACTGCCCGGCGGTGGTGGAGCCGTGGTAGCGGCCGCTCATCGTCAGTTTCTCGGCGCCGAGGTCGTCCGGCACCTCGGGGAGTGCGGGCAGGTCGCTCTGGAGGGTGCCGCGCCACTTCCAGCCCTCGCGCATCAGCCAGTAGACGAGGGCGACGAAGAGGGCCAGGCCGACCAGCCAGCCCAGGCGGGCGGCCCAGTCGGTCACCGCGGCCGACTTCTTCTCGTCCGCCAGCCCGCTGGCGAGCGATACGGCGAGCTGAGTTGCAGGTGTCACGTGAGCTTCCCGTCCATGAGCGTGGCCTTGCCCCGCAGCCAGGTGTGGGTGACACGGCCCGGCAGCTCGCGGCCCTCGTAGGGGGTGTTGCGGCTGCGCGAGGCGAAGCGCGCGGGGTCCACCTGTCCACGGTAGGCCGTGTCCACGAGGGTGAGGTTGGCGGGCTCGCCCGCGGCGACCGGGCGGCCGTGGCCGGTGGCGCTGCCGATCCGGGCCGGAGTGAAGGACATCCGGTCGGCGACCGCGGCCCAGTCCAGCAGGCCGGTCTCCACCATGGTCTCCTGCACCACGGAGAGGGCGGTCTCCAGGCCGACCATGCCCATGGCGGCCGCGGCCCACTCGCAGTCCTTGTCCTCGTGCGGGTGCGGGGCGTGGTCGGTGGCGACGATGTCGATCGTGCCGTCGGCCAGCGCCTCGCGCAGGGCGCGCACATCGCGCTCGGTGCGCAGCGGCGGGTTGACCTTGTAGGCGGGGTTGTAGGTGCGCACCATCTCCTCGGTCAGGAGCAGGTGGTGCGGGCACACCTCGGCGGTGACGTCGATGCCGCGGGACTTGGCCCAGCGGATGATCTCCACCGAGCCGGCCGTGGAGAGGTGGCAGATGTGCAGGCGGGAGCCGACGTGCTCGGCGAGCAGCACGTCCCGCGCGATGATCGACTCCTCGGCGACGGCCGGCCAGCCGCCCAGGCCCAGCTCGGCGGAGACGACGCCCTCGTTCATCTGGGCGCCCTCGGTGAGCCGGGGCTCCTGGGCGTGCTGGGCGACGACCCCGCCGAACGCCTTCACGTACTCCAGGGCGCGGCGCATGATCACCGCGTCGTCCACGCACTTTCCGTCGTCGGAGAAGACGCTGACCTGGGCGGCCGAGTCGTGCATGGCGCCCAGCTCGGCCAGCTTCTTGCCCTCCAGGCCCACGGTGACGGCGCCGATGGGGCGTACGTCGCAGTAGCCGGACTCCTTGCCGAGCCGCCAGACCTGCTCGACCACGCCGGCGGTGTCGGCGACGGGGAAGGTGTTGGCCATGGCGAAGACGGCGGTGAAGCCGCCGGAGGCGGCGGCGCGGGTGCCGGTGAGCACCGTCTCGGAGTCCTCGCGGCCCGGCTCGCGCAGATGGGTGTGCAGGTCGACGAGGCCCGGCAGCAGCACCTTGCCGTCGGCCTCGACCACCTCCGCGCCCTCGGCGCTCAGCCCGGTGCCGACCGCCGCGATCAGCTCGCCGTCGATCAGTACGTCCTGCGGCTCGCCCCCGAGCACCTTCGCACCACGGATCAGGATCTTGCTCATGGGTCTTACTTCTCCTCGGTACGAAGGTGGGCGGTGCCGGCGGGCTCGTTGCCGCCGAGCAGCAGGTAGAGGACGGCCATGCGGATGGAGACGCCGTTGGCGACCTGCTCCACGACCGTGCAGCGGTCGGAGTCGGCGACCTCGGCGGTGATCTCCATGCCCCGGACCATCGGGCCGGGGTGCATCACGATGGCGTGCTCCGGCAGCTTGGCCATGCGGTCGCCGTCGAGGCCGTAGCGGCGGGAGTACTCGCGCTCGGTGGGGAAGAACGCGGCGTTCATCCGCTCGCGCTGGACGCGGAGCATCATCACCGCGTCGGACTTGGGCAGCGTGGAGTCCAGGTCGTAGGAGACCTCGCAGGGCCAGGTCTCCACGCCGACGGGCAGCAGGGTGGGCGGCGCGACCAGGGTGACCTCGGCGCCCAGGGTGTGCAGCAGGTCCACGTTGGAGCGGGCGACCCGGCTGTGCAGGACGTCGCCGACGAGGGTGACGCGCTTGCCGTCGAGGTCCCGGCCGAGGCCGGCGTCGGCGCCGATCAGGCGGCGGCGCATGGTGAAGGCGTCCAGCAGGGCCTGGGTGGGGTGCTGGTGGGTGCCGTCGCCGGCATTGATGACGGGGGCGTCGATCCAGCCGGAGTTGGCGAGGCGGTAGGGGGCGCCGGAGGCGCTGTGCCGGATGACGACGGCGTCCACGCCCATCGCCTCCAGCGTCTGGGCGGTGTCCTTCAGGGACTCGCCCTTGGAGACGCTGGAGCCCTTGGCGGCGAAGTTGATGACGTCGGCGGAGAGGCGCTTCTCGGCGGCCTCGAACGAGATCCGGGTGCGGGTCGAGTCCTCGAAGAAGAGATTGCAGACCGTGCGGCCGCGCAGGGTCGGCAGTTTCTTGATCGGCCGGTCCGCGACCCGGGCCATCTCCTCGGCGGTGTCGAGGATCAGGACGGCGTCGTCGCGGGTGAGGTCGGCGGCCGAGATGAGATGACGCTGCATCTGTCAGGCTCCGTAAGGCAGTTAATACGGGAGGTTTCGGGCGGGCCGGGGTGCGTCAGGGCGCGCCGAGGCGGCCGGGCACCCGTGAGCGCTACTGGTCGGCAGACTTGGCACCGAGCAGCACGGTGTCCCGTCCGTCCTCCTCAGCGAGCTGGACCTTGACCGTCTCCCGCAGCGACGTGGGGAGGTTCTTGCCGACGTAGTCGGCGCGGATCGGGAGTTCCCGGTGTCCGCGGTCGACGAGGACGGCGAGCTGCACCGCGCGGGGGCGCCCGATGTCGTTCAGGGCGTCGAGGGCGGCGCGGATGGTGCGTCCGGAGAAGAGGACGTCGTCGACGAGGACGACCAGGCGGCCGTCGACACCCTCAGCGGGGATCTCGGTGCGGGCGAGGGCGCGCGGGGGGTGCATGCGCAGGTCGTCGCGGTACATCGTGATGTCGAGCGAGCCGACGGGAATCTTCCGGCCGGTGACCTGCTCCAGCTTGACGGCGAGCCGCTGGGCGAGGAAGACGCCTCGCGTGGGGATGCCGAGGAGCACCACGTCGTCGGCGCCCTTGGCGCGTTCGACGATCTCGTGGGCGATGCGGGTCAGAACGCGAGCGATGTCCGGGCCTTCGAGTACGGGCCGGGCATCGGAGTTCAGCGGATTGGCGTGCGTGTCCATACGAAACGGACCTCCTTCTCCGCCTCACGGGACGGACTTTAAAGGACGTCGGATTTGCGCCAACCACCCTAGCAGGTCGCCGGAGCGGCTTCTTCACCCGCTTGGCCCAATGGGCGGCCACTACCACGGAAGAGTCGGTGTGGACCATTCGGCTTGACGCAGGAGAATCACGCTGCGTAACCTCACAGTGAGTTACCAGCCGCGCGGTGGGATCACCTGCCGCCCGCGTCTACACAGTGTCCGGGGAGCTATATGTCCAGCGAATACGCCAAACAGCTCGGGGCCAAGCTCCGGGCCATCCGCACCCAGCAGGGCCTTTCCCTCCACGGTGTCGAGGAGAAGTCCCAGGGGCGCTGGAAGGCCGTGGTGGTCGGTTCCTACGAGCGCGGCGACCGTGCCGTGACCGTACAGCGCCTGGCCGAGCTGGCCGATTTCTACGGCGTTCCGGTGCAGGAGCTGCTGCCGGGAACCACGCCGGGCGGGGCCGCCGAGCCGCCGCCGAAGCTGGTCCTGGACCTGGAGCGGCTGGCCACCGTGCCGGCCGAGAAGGCGGGCCCCCTCCAGCGGTACGCGGCGACGATCCAGTCCCAGCGCGGTGACTACAACGGCAAGGTGCTGTCGATCCGCCAGGACGACCTGCGCACCCTCGCCGTCATCTACGACCAGTCCCCCTCGGTCCTCACCGAGCAGCTCATCAGCTGGGGCGTCCTGGACGCGGACGCGCGCCGCGCGGTCGCCCACGAGGACAGCTGACCGCTCCGCCGGTTTCAGCAGCAGAAACGTGCCGCCGGGGTGGCGGGGAGACCTTCCCTGCCACCCCGGCGGCCTTTTTGGCATGGCAGGCCCGGAGAAACCCGAAGGGGCGCGGGGAACTGCGCGACCGGCCCGAACGGACCGGCACACGAAGTCCCTCCGCGCCCCAACGGCGCTCTCCGGCGAAGAACTACTCGCGCCGCAGGCCTGGCTTGAGCTCCTTGAAGCGGCCCAGGAGGCCGTTCACGAAGGCCGGCGACTCGTCCGTCGAGAACTCCTTCGCGAGCTGCACCATCTCGTCGAGGACGACCGCGTCCGGGGTCTCGTCCTCCCAGATCAGCTCGTACGCGCCGAGGCGCAGCAGGTTGCGGTCGACGACCGGCATGCGGTCGAGCGTCCAGCCCACCGCGTACTGGGCGATCAGGTCGTCGATGCGGCGGGCACGCTCGGCGTACCCCTCGACGAGCTGCATGGTGTACTCGCTGACGGGCGGCTGCCGGGTGTCGCTCCGGGAGAGCCGGACCCAGTCGGCGAGGACCGTGATGACGTCGGTGCCGCGCTGGTCACCCTCGAAGAGGATCTGGAAGGCGCGCTTGCGGGCCGTGTTGCGGGCGGCCACGGTTAGCTGTTCACCCGGCCGAGGTAGTCGCTCGTGCGGGTGTCGACCTTGATCTTCTCGCCGGTGGTGATGAAGAGCGGGACCTGGATCTGGTGGCCGGTCTCCAGGATGGCGGGCTTGGTGCCACCGGTGGAGCGGTCGCCCTGGACGCCCGGCTCGGTCTCCTGGATGACCAGCTCGACGGCGGCCGGCAGCTCCACGAAGAGCACCTCGCCCTCGTGCTGGGCGACGACGGCGGTGAAGCCCTCGATCAGGAAGTTCGCGGCGTCGCCGACGGCCTTCGGGTCGATGTGGAGCTGGTCGTACGTCTCCATGTCCATGAAGACGAAGTACTCGCCGTCCTTGTACGAGTACTGCATGTCGCGCTTGTCGACGGTGGCCGTCTCGACCTTGACACCGGCGTTGAAGGTCTTGTCGACCACCTTGCCGGAGAGGACGTTCTTGAGCTTGGTGCGCACGAAGGCCGGGCCCTTACCGGGCTTGACGTGCTGGAACTCGACGACGGACCAAAGCTGGCCCCCGTCGAGCTTGAGCACCATGCCGTTCTTGAGGTCGTTCGTGGAAGCCACGGTTGCGGAATCTCCTGGACTGACGTACGACCCCGGCGCACGCACCTGTCTACAGGGCGAGCAGTTCCTTGGTCGTGATGGTGAGTAGCTCGGGTCCGCCGTCCGCCTCGGGGCGGACGACGAGCGTGTCATCGATCCGGACTCCGCCCCGGCCCGGAAGGTGGACCCCCGGCTCGACGGTGACCGGCACGCAAGCGTCAAGTTTACCCATGGCCGCGGGGGCGAGCTGCGGGTCCTCGTCGATTTCGAGCCCGACCCCGTGTCCGGTGGCCGCCTGGAGGGCCGCGCCGTGCCCGGCGGAGTCCAGCACCTGGCGCGCGGCACGGTCCACGTCACGGCAGGCGGCACCGGGCGCGAGGGCCTCGCGACCGGCCCGTTGGGCAGCGAAGACCAGGTCGTACAGCTCGACCTGCCAGTCGGCCGGCGAGGTGCCGATCACGAAGGTCCGGCCGATCTCGCACCGGTAACCGCGGTAGGCGGCGCCCAGGCATACGGAGAGGAAGTCGCCCTCCTCCACCCGCCGGTCGGTGGGACGGTGGCCCGGGCGCCCGGAGTTGGGGCCGGTGGCGACCGAGGTCGGGAAGGCGGGCCCCTCGGCACCGTGATCGACCAGCCGGCGCTCCAGCTCCAGCGCGAGGTGGCGCTCGGTGCGGCCGACCAGGATGGACTCCAGCAGCTCGCCGAGGGCCTGGTCGGCGATCTCTGCGCCGATGCGCAGACAGGAGATCTCCTCCTCGTCCTTGATCAGCCGGAGCTGCTCCACGGCCGTACCGAGCCCGGCGAGGCGCACCTTGGGCGCCACGGCGTCCAGGGCGCGGTACCGGGCGACGGTGAGGTGGTGCTCCTCCACGGCGAGGGCCTCGCTGCCCTGGCTCCCGGCCAGGCCCGCGGCGGCCACGGCCGGGTCGCGGCCGGGCGTGGACAGGATGTGCAGGACCAGGGACTCGTCGGGGCGCCCGCCCTCGGGCCGGTCCTCCGGCGGGACGGGGCACACCAGCTGGTCCTGTTCCCTGCCGAGCAGCAGGACGGCGCCCTGGGGCGCGGCGCCCGCCAGGTAGCGCACATTGGCGGGGCGGGAGATGAGCGCTGCCGCGGTACCGGCCGCGTTGCAGCGTTCCCTCAGCCGGGATCGGCGGGTCGCGTACACCTCTGACATGAGACGAGCGTAGAAGTTCTGCCCGGTTTGTGCCGGTTGGCGGGGGCCGAGTGGGGTGCGGCCGGTGCCCCTACCAGTTCGGCGGGCTGGCGATCGCGCGGGCCAGCACCTCGTCGAGGACCCGTGCGGTGCCGGGGACGTCCAGCTGGGAGTTGTCGATGATGGGCAGCCCGGAGCCGTACCAGCCGGCCATGCGGCCGTGGATGCGGGCCACCTCCTCGTCGGTGAGGCGGCGGTTGCCCGAGCGCTCGGCGTTGCGCTCCAGGACGATGTCCAGCCCCGGCAGCAGCACCACCGGGAGCAGGCCGGGGCCCACATGGCGCTTCCAGCCGCCGAGCCCCACGACGGGGCGGTCCGGGAAGACGGCGTCGTCGAGGATGCAGGAGATCCCGTTGGCCAGGAAGTTGCGAGCGGCGAAGCCGCAGGTGCGGCGGGCCAGGCGGTACTGGGCCTCGGAGTGGTCGTTCCACCCGGTCTGCGGGTCGGCGAAGCCGGAGCGGACCCACTCGCGGACGTCGTCCAGGCTGATGTGGGCGGTGGGCACCCGTCGGTGGTCGGCCCAGTACTTGGCCACGCTGGTCTTGCCCGCCCCCGCCGGACCGATCAGCAGCACGGCGAGCGTGGTGGCCGAGGGGTCGGGCGCGGTCAGGTGGGGCGGCGCCGCGGGAACGCCGACGGGGCCGCCGGGCGGCAACGTCACATGCCCGGAGACCTCGGGCGCGGGCGGCGGGACCACCGGGTGCTGGGG